>JBCFBH010000013.1:9414-14233 GCA_038562595.1 Anaerolineaceae bacterium | reverse complement strand
CGCCGGGCAGACTTAATCCTCAAACACAAAGGCGGGCGCGGCGCGGTGCGCGAACTGTGCGAACGCTTGCTCGCTGAATCACCCTCAAATACCCAGGAGACACTATGAACCGTGAAGTGACCATCGGAAACCGCAAGGTCGGAGACGGACACCCCGCTTACATCATTGCGGAAATTGGAATCAATCACAACGGAAGCCTTGATTTTGCTAAACAGATGATTCTTGCCGCGCATCAAGCCGGCGTGGACGCGGTAAAGTTCCAAAAACGCACCCCCGAACTGTGCGTGCCGGAACACCAACGCAGCCAGATGCGCGACACCCCCTGGGGTTACATCACCTACCTGGATTATCGCTACAAGGTGGAATTTGGGCAGGAAGATTACCAGGAAATTGACCGCTACTGCAAAGAGCTGGGCATCGCCTGGCTGGCTTCCTCCTGGGATATCCCCAGCGTGGAGTTCATGGAGCAGTTCAATCCGCCAGCGCACAAAATCCCTTCCGCGCTGCTGACAGACCATGCTCTGCTGCGTGCCTACCGCGCCACCGGGCGCCCGCTGGTGCTCTCCACGGGCATGTCCACTCTGGACGAAATTCAAAAGGCGGTCGCGCTGATTGGGCAGGAGAACCTGATTTTGTGCCACACCACCAGCAGCTATCCCTGCCCTCCGGACGAGCTGAACTTGCGCATGATTCAGACCCTGCGCGGGATGTTCAACTGCCCGATTGGCTATTCCGGGCACGAGGTTGGCTTGGTTCCCTCTGCTGTGGCGGTAGCCCTGGGCGCCTGCCTGGTGGAACGTCATATCACGCTGGACCGCGCCATGTGGGGCAGCGACCAATCGGCATCGGTGGAACCGCAGGGCATTGAACGCCTGGTCAAGTACATCCGCGTCACCGAACAGGCGCTGGGGGACGGCGTCAAGCAGGTCTATGAAAGCGAAAAATCGTCCCTGAGCAAATTGAGACGCTTCAGTCAGTAGGTATGGCAGCCAAAAAGCTTGTTGAACGCGCGCGCAGACGGCTGGGGCTTTCCCGCGCGCACCGGATCAGCGACCAGCGCACCCGGCGCATGGCGGAACTTGTCGCGCGGCACTGCCCGGAAGCCGGACAGGCGCCCGTGGTTTTCTTTAACGCCAGCACGCGCCTTTCCGGGATGAGCCTGAACGCTGCTTTTGGCATGCTGTCAGCTTGGTCGCTGCGCCTGCAGGGCAGGCCGGTCGTGAACTTTGTCTGCCAGCGCGGCATGACCCAGTGCGTTTTGGGAACCGACCGCAATGAGCCCCCCAAAGCGCCGCCCTGCGCGGCTTGTATGCGCCAATCCCGCGCTCTGTATCACAGCGGAGAGACCGTTCCTTTTGCTTTCCAGCCCGATGTTAACCTGGACGCGGCACTGGAAACACTGGACCTGCAGGGCTTGTGCGCTTTCAGTTGGCAGGGCATGCCCCTGGGCGAACTGGTTTTGCCCAGCGCGCGCTGGATTCTGCGCCGGCACCACCTGCAGGAAGACCCCACCACCCTGCGCATCTTGCGGGAGTACATCCGTTCCGCCTGGTCGCTAAGCGCGCGCTTCCGCAAATTGCTGGACGAGGTAAAGCCCGCCGCGGTGGTGGTTTTCAACGGGATGCAGTACCCGGAGGCGACCGCGCGCTGGGTTGCCCGGCAAAAGGGGCTGCCAGTCTACTCCCACGAGGTTGGTTTGCGCCCAATGAGCGCTTTTTTCACCCCGGGCGACGCCACGGCTTACCCGCTTGTCATCCCGGAGGACTTTGCGCTCAATGATGCCCAAAACGCCCGTCTGGATGCTTATCTGCAGAACCGCTTTCAGGGCAACTTCATCATGGCCGGCGTGCGCTTTTGGCCGGAAATGAGCGCGCTGGACCACGGGTTCCTCACGCTCGCCGCAGGCTTTAAGCAGGTGGTGCCGGTATTTACCAACGTGATATTTGACACCAGCCAGCCGCATGCTAACACCCTGTTTGAGGACATGTTCATCTGGCTGGACGAGGTGCTGGAAAGCGCACGGAAGCACCCCGACACGCTCTTTGTCATCCGCGCGCACCCGGACGAAGCTCGCAAAGGCAAAGCCAGCGAGGAATCGGTGGCGGAGTGGGCTGAAAAGCGGCAGGTGGAGCAGCTTCCTAACGTCAAGTTCATCCGCCCGGAAACTTACATCAGCTCTTACGATTTGATTCGCATGGCGAAGTTCGTTATGATTTACAATTCGACTATCGGGCTGGAAGCTTCCATCCTGGGCGCGCTGGTGCTGGCTGCCGGGCGTTCGCGTTACAGCCAGGCGGACACGGTGAATTTCCCACCCAGCAGGCAGGAATACCAGCGCGAGCTTGAAGCGCTGCTACTGGCGCCGGAGCTGCGTGCGCCGGAGCGCTATCGCAGCAACGCCCGCCGCTTCCTGTACTACCAGCTTTACCGCTCATCCCTGCCCTTCGACGCTTTCCTTGAGGAAGACCGGGTCTGGGCTGGCTATGTTCGGCTGAAGGAATTCGACTGGCAGCAGCTGCTGCCGGAAAACTCCGCGGCGCTGCGCGCCATTTCGGAAGGGTTGTTCGCTGGCGGAGATTTCCTGTTGAAGGAGGATTAGATGAGCCTGGAGAAAATTGTTGCGCTGGTGCCCATGCGGCATAGCTCGCTGCGGGTGCCCGGGAAGAATTACCGCCCCATCGCGGGCAAACCGCTCTACCATCACATCCTGGAAACGCTGTTGGCTTGCCCGGAAATTTACCGGGTGGTGGTGGACACGGACAGCCCGGTGATTCTGGAAGGATTGGCAAAAGACTTCCCTACTGTAAGCGCGCTGCTGCGCCCCGAACACCTGCGCGCGGACACCATCCCCACCAACGAGATTTTGATGCACGACACTTCCCAGGCGCCAGCCGACCTGTATCTGCAGACCCACAGCACCAACCCGCTGCTGCGTTCGGGCACAGTTTCCAGAGCCATTCGCGCATTTAAAGACGCTTACCCGGCGTACGACTCGCTCTTTGGCGTGACGCGCCTGCAAACCCGCCTGTGGGATGAATTGGGCAGAGCGATTAACCATAACCCGGCCGTGCTGCTGCGCACCCAGGACCTGCCGCCTGTCTATGAGGAAAACTCCTGCATCTACCTGTTCACGCGCGAAACATTGGCCCAGAGGCGCAACCGCCTGGGCGAACGCCCGCTGATGTTCGAAATCCCGGCCGAGGAAGCCTGGGATATCGATGAAGAAATCGATTTCACCGTCGCGGATGTGCTGCTGCGCGCGCGAAAGGAAGCAAAATGAAGGACATCCTGGTATCCGCCCCGTATATGCTGCCTTTCATGCAGCGCTTCACGCCTGTTCTGGAGCAGCTTGGCATGCGCGTGATCATCCCCGAAGTGCACGAACGGCTTTCTGAGGACGAGCTGCTGGCGTACGCCGGTCAGTTTGACGGCACCATCTGCGGAGATGACCGCTACACGCGCCGCGTCATCCAGGCTTGCCAACCGCGTCTGAAAGTCATCTCCAAGTGGGGCACCGGCATTGATTCCATCGACCAGGAAGCCGCGGCTGAATTTGGCGTGGCGGTTCGCAACACGCCCAACGCGTTCACGGTGCCTGTCGCGGAAAGCGTGCTCGGGTATATGCTCAGTTTCGCGCGCCGCTTTGAGGCGATGGACAGCGCGATGAAAGCCGGGGAATGGAAGAAAATACCCGGATATACGCTGAGCGAAAAGACGCTCGGGGTGGTCGGTGTGGGCAATGTGGGCAAGGCGGTGCTGCGCCGCGCCCGCGCTTTTGGGATGAAACTGCTTGGCAATGATATCGTTGAAATCCCCCCGGACTTTCTGCTGGAAAACAGCGTGGAATCCGTGCCGCTGCGCGAACTGCTGGAACGGGCGGACTTCATCAGCCTGAACTGTTCACTCACCCCTTCGTCGTTTCACCTGATGAACGTGGAGAGCTTTGGGTGGTGCAAACCCGGCGCGGTGCTGATTAACACCTCGCGCGGACCGGTGGTGGAGGAGCCCGCCCTGGTGCGTGCGCTGCAAAACGGCAGCTTAGCTGGCGCGGCGCTGGACGTCTTTGAGGTGGAACCTTTGCCCGTGGAAAGCCCGCTGCGCGGCATGGAAAACGTGCTTCTCGCGCCGCACAACTCCAACTCCAGCCCATATTATTGGGAACGCGTGCATTGGAACAGCATCCGCAACCTCGCGCTGGTTTTGGGTATTCCCGTCGGGGATATCGCCAGCCTGAAAGCCTTGGAACAGCACGTCTGAAAGGAATGGAAAACATGGCCGAACAGTCACAACGCGTTGCCCTCATTACCGGCGCTGCTAGCGGCATCGGACAGGCTGCCGTAGCTCATTTCTCCGCGCAGGGCTGGCAGGTGATTGGGGTTGACTGCAAGGAACGCCCCGCGGATTTCCCTGCGGACGGGCTGTATATTCAGACGGATATCGCCCTGCCGGAAAATCTGGAGAGGGTCTTCCGGGAAGTGGCCAGCTTCACCCCGAAGCTGGACGCACTGGTGAATAACGCCGCTTACCAAATTGCCAAACCTCTGGTGGAAACCACGGTGGAAGAATGGGACCTGGTGATGGCCTGCAACTTGCGGGCGGTCTTCCTGGGGGCCAGGTTAGCCCACCCCTTGCTCAAAGCCGCGGGCGGAGCGATTGTGAATGTTTCCTCCGTGCACGCGCTGGCAACTTCAGCCAGCATTGCCGCTTACGCTGCCAGCAAGGGTGGGGTGCTGGCGCTGACACGCGCTGAAGCGATTGAATTCGCTCCGGATAATATCCGGGTGAACGCGGTGCTGCCCGGCGCGGTCGATACCCCCAT
>JBCFBH010000013.1:0-9404 GCA_038562595.1 Anaerolineaceae bacterium | reverse complement strand
GGGCGCGTGGCGCAGCCGGCTGAAATCGCCTCGGTGATTTACTTCCTGGCGGATAATGCCCGGTCCAGCTTCATGACCGGTCAGGCTGTGGTGGTGGACGGCGGCGCGACCGCGCGCTTGAGCACGGAGTAGGCGCGCATGCCCCAACAAGCAACTTTGAACCTCTCTCCGCGCCTGATGGAAACCGCCCGCAGCCTCTATGACGGCGCGCGCAGGCTGCCCGAACTGCCTGGCGCGTACTTGCACCCCTGGCGGCGGGAGTCCATCCGCAAGCTGAGCTTGCTGAAAGACGCGCATAAAGGTGAGCGCTGCTTTTTAATCGGCAATGGACCCAGCCTGAAGCAAACAGACCTCTCGCTACTGCAAAATGAATTTACGTTCGGCTTCAACCGCATCTTTCTGGCTGCGGAAGAACTGAACTTTAGGCCTTCGTGCCTTGTCTCGATTAATGACCTGGTCATCGAGCAGTCCGCCGCGGAATTCCGCGCGCTTGCGATGCCCAAATTTTTTGCCTGGCGCTCGCACAGATGGGTTGGCATGGATGCCAACACCCACTACCTGTACACCAGCTACACCACGCCCAAATTTGCGCGCGACCTGCGCGGCAGGGTCTGGGAAGGCGCCACGGTCACGAATGTCGCCCTGCAGTTGGCGTATTTTATGGGTTTCAGTACGGTTATTCTGGTTGGCGTGGACCACAGCTTCGCGACCAGGGGTACGCCCAACACCACGGTGCAATCCGAAGGGGACGACCCCAACCATTTTTCGGCGGCATACTTTGGCAAGGGCTTCCGGTGGCAGCTGCCAGACCTGGAGACCTCGGAGATGGCTTACCGTATGGCGCGCCAGGCATTCGAGGCGGAAGGCCGGCAGGTGCTGGACGCGACCATTGGCGGCAAGCTGGAAGTTTTCCCCAAGGTCGGGTATTCAAGCTTGTTTGGATACACGCAAAACGCGGAACAGTCGCTCCTTATTCGCATCCTCCTGATACCCCGAGGGTACAGGTCGCAGCGAAGGATTAGTGTTTCCGAAAAGAAAGATTCTTCACTTCGGCCCGTACCCCTCAGGGTATCAGAATGACAGGATTTTTTCATACGGATACCCCGATGGCACAGGTCGCAGCGAAGGATTAGTGTTTCCGAAAAGCAAGATTCTTCACTTCGGCCCGTACCCCCTCAGGGTATCAGAATGACAAGGTTTATTCATCCCATATAATCCTTGTCATCCCATATAATCCTAGTCATCCTGAGCGCAGCGAAGGATCTTGCAGTTCACACGAGATAGATAATTCATATTGGGCCTGTGCCATTCATACATCAGCTTCCTAACCCCATTTACTATTTAGACGAAATGACTTGCGGTGCACAACGCAAAATATGTAGCATTTGCGTTTGAGAATAGTCAGAAGCTGTTATTATTATCTTCCTTTATTTGCCGAAAAGCTTGGAATTTCTTAAGTTCACATGACTTACTTTGTATATATTTTGACAAATTGGAATAATGAAGTCATGTATGTCGGTATTACCAACGACTTGGACCGCCGAGTAATTGAACATAAACATAAACTGACAAAAGGTTTCACGAAAAAGTATAACGTGGACAAACTAGTCTATTATGAAGAAACACCCGACATAAATGCGGCTATTGCGAGGGAAAAACAAATCAAGGGTTGGTTAAGAGCAAAGAAAAACTTGTTGGTCAATAGTGTTAACCCTGATTGGCATGACTTGACAGAGGATTGGCATTAGCGTGGGCAACTTACTCTGAATCTCTATGGGAACCCCAGCCAACCCATTTTTCACGAACCTTATCTTTGACTTCCGATCAATCTCTTCCTTTCATCCAAAGCTCAGATGCCCGAAGTAGACTGTTCATTGGATTATTTGTAGTACTAAAAGAAAGATTCTTCACTTCGTTCAGAATGACAGGATTTTTTCATCCGGATACCCCGAGGGCACAGCTCGCAGCGAAGGATTAGTGTTTCCGAAAAGAAAGATTCTTCATTCGGCCCGTACCCCTCAGGGTATCAGAATGACAGGATTTTGTCGTCCTGCGCACAGCAAAGCGCGGAGCGCGCTAAGCACCTCTTCTGCGCGTATGAGTATAATAAACGCATGCCGGAAAACGCGCTCGTCTCCATCATCACTCCGTCCTACAACCAGGCTCGCTACCTGGAGCAAACCATGCGCTCCGTGCTGGAGCAGGACTATCCGCGCATTGAATACTGGGTCATCGACGGCGGCTCCAGCGACGGGAGCGTGGACCTCATCCAGCGCTATGCCCCAAGGCTGGCCGGCTGGCTCTCCGAGAAGGACAGCGGTCAGGCGGATGCGGTCAATAAAGGCTTCGCGCGCGCCACTGGGGAATACATCGCCTGGCTGAACTCGGACGACCTGTATTACCCCGGCGCGCTTGCGGAAGCCGTCCGCGCGCTGGAAGCCAACCCCGCGGCGCCTTTTGTCTTCAGCGATGTCGAATCCATCGACGGGACAGGCAAAGCCTTCAACCGCATGCGCTACGGGGAGTGGGCGCTGGCAGATTTGATGCGTTTTCAGATTATCGGTCAGCCGGGGGTGTTTATGCGCCGTTCCGCCCTGTTGGAGGCCGGCTTTCTGGATACCAGCTACCATTACATCCTGGACCATCACCTGTGGCTGCGGTTGGCAGCGCTGGGGTCGGCACGTTACGTCCCTGGGGCGCTGTGGGCAGCCGCCCGTACGCACCCGGGCGCGAAAAATACTGCCCAGGCAGCCGGCTTTGCGCCGGAAGCGCTGCGCCTGGCGGATTGGCTGCTCGCGGATCCGCGCTTTCAGCCGATTGCGACTCAGATAGAAAATCAAATCAGGGCGGGGGCTCACCGCTTCAGCGCTTTCTACCTGATGGAAGCGGACCAGCCCAAAGCAGCGCTCGCCCACTACGCCCGCAGCTTCAGGCTCAGCCCGACAACCGCGCTGCAGGATTGGCGGCGCATCTTCTCCGCGCTGGCAAGCGTTTTGGGTCTGGGCGCGCTGCAAGAAAAAGCCCGTCAGGCACGCCGCAAGCGCTACCAAGAAAAACCTCACCCGGAGCAGCCGCACAAATGAACGCGAGCGCCTATCCCAAAGTTACCATCGTCACGCCTTCGTTCAACCAGGCGGCATTTCTCCCGGAGACGATGCGTTCCGTCCTCGAGCAGGACTACCCGAATCTGGAGTATATCGTCATCGACGGCGGTTCCAGCGACGGCAGCGCGGAGATCATCCGAAGCTTTGCGGAAAGATTGGCTTACTGGCAGTCCCAACCCGACCAGGGGCAAACGGATGCCATCAACCAGGGCTTCGCGCGTGCCGGCGGCGACATTTTGGCCTGGCTAAACTCGGATGACATGCTCCTGCCCGGCGCCGTGAGCGCCGCGGTGCGGCAGCTGCAAGCCCACCCTGAGGCTGCCATGGTGTATGGGGACGCGCTGCTCATCAACGCTGCCGGAAAGAAAATTGGCGACTTCCCAGCCGCGCAGACGGACTACCGTAAGCTGCGCCGGGGCTATGTGCATATCCCCCAGCAAGCCGCTTTCTTCCGGGCGGATTTGTGGAAGCAGGTTGGTCCGCTGGACCCTTCGTTTTACTTCGCGATGGATTACGACCTGTGGGTGCGCCTGGCCGCGATAGCGCCGTTGGTGTATGTGCCCGAGCTCTGGGCGGCTTTCCGCCTGCACGGAGACGCCAAGTCCATTGCCGCGGACGACCGCTGCTGGCCGGAAATGCTGCGCGTGCACTACCGGGACGGCGGAAAAGCGCTGACGCCCATTGTGGCCAAGTATTGGGTGCGCAAACTTGTAGCCCCAATCCTGATGCGCAGGCGGAAAAGCCAGCTTAAAGCGGGCGAATGAACTCAGCAAGGAGTTCTTACGGGCGAAAACCAGGAGCCGCGCGGTTTTCTCAGGCCGAATTTATTCGTAAATTTTCTCACAAACCCTTGCTAAATCGGTAAAAATGATATAAAATGTTTGCAATTAAATTACCGTATGGGCGCCGGATCAAGGGAACCGGCGCAAAAGGATCGTCAGTAACACAGGACGCAGATTAGTGGCGATCCTTTTTTTTAACGGCTCTCAAAAAACGCGACCGAAACGCCTTCCCCGCCTTCTTTTTCACCGCCCGATTCCCAGCGTTTGACCAGATGCGAATTCTGCAAAACGTCCCGCACTGCCTGCCGCAGGGCGCCGGTGCCTTTGCCGTGAATGATGCGCCCGAAGGGCAAGCCGGAAAGATAGCCCTGTTCGAGGTACGCGTCGAGTTTGTCCAGGGCGTCTTCCACCCGCATTCCGCGCAAATCCAGCTCCATCCCGGGGGATGCCGCGCTGGGAAGCTGGGTAAAACCCGACCGGGGCTTCGGGGTCTCCACAGGCGCGCCAAAATCCGGGGCAGCTTTGCGCTCCACTTCCTGCGGCTTCAGGCGCATGCGCAGCATGCCGACCTGAACCTCAATTTCATCGTCGTTGGCCGAGGTTACCACACCTTCCGTCCTGAGTTTGCGCACCATCACGCGCTCACCGGGCTTCAGCGGTCCGCTTGCCTGCTTGGGTTTCGGCTGGCGTTTTTTGCGGGCGGCTTTCTCCTGGCGGGCTTCCACCTGCTCCAACTTCTGAAGTATTGGTTCCAGTTCCGCCACCTGTTCGTTCTTTTTCACCATTCCCCGGCGCAGCTCGTTCAGTTCCGCGCGCAAAACTTCCAGTTCTTCCTCGGCTTTTTGCCGGGCTTTTTCCAAAATGTCAGATTGCTCTTCTTCAAGCCGGTCCAGGCGCGCGTTCAGCTTGGAGCGCTGGTCTTCCAATTCGCGGCGCAACTTCTCGGACACTTCGTAATTCTGGCGGGTCAGGTCGCGTTGGCGGTGAATCTCATCCAGCAGGTCCTCCGCGCGCAAATCAGTCGGGTTTAGTTCTGTGCGCGCGTCATCCACAATGGCTTTGGCGAGCCCCAGCCTTTCCGCGATTGCCAGCGCGTTGGAGCGCCCCGGCAGCCCAAGGACGAGGTGATACGTGGGCTTAAGCGTTTCCAGGTCAAATTCGAGGCTGGCATTGATGACGCCTTTGGTGGCGTGCGCGAAGGTTTTCAGCTCCGGGTAGTGGGTCGCGACGATGCAGGTAATCCGGCGGTTCAGGAGGTAGGTCAGCACCGCCCGTGCCAGCGCGGAGCCTTCCTGTGGGTCGGTGCCAGCGCCAAGTTCGTCCAGCAGCACCAGCGAGCGGTAATCCGCGCGCTTGAGGATGCGCACGAGCTGGCTGATATGCCCGGAAAAGGTGGAAAGCGACTGCTCGATGGACTGCTCATCGCCGATATCGGCGAAAACGTCGCGGAACAGGCTCAGGCGCGAGCCGGATTGCGCCGGTATCTGCATGCCGGACTGCGCCATCAACACCAATATGCCGACGGTTTTGAGCGAGACGGTTTTGCCGCCGGTGTTGGGACCGGTGAGCACCACCGAAAAAGTTTGCTCATCCAGGATAACGTCAATCGGGACAACTTTGGTGGGGTCCAGCAGCGGATGGCGCGCGCGGCGCAGGGTGATAACGCTGCCCGGGTGGAACTCGGGCGCATTGTCTGAAAAAGGCACCAGTTCCGGCTCCACGGCGCGCAGGTCTTCGGCATAGCGCGCTTTCATCAGCGCCAGGTCCAGCGCCGCCATGGCTTCCACGCTCAGTTTCAGGCTTTCGGCTTGCTCGGCGATGCGCATGCTCAGCCCGTGCAGCACGCGCAGGACCTCGTCGCGTTCCTGCAGCTCCAGCTCGCGCACCTTGTTATTCCATTCCACCACCGCGATGGGCTCGATGAAGAGCGTCGCGCCGGAAGCGGACTGGTCGTGCACGATAGCTTTAATGCGCCCCTTGAATTCCGCGCGCAGCGGCAGCACATAGCGACCTCCGCGCTGGGTGATGATGGGTTCCTGCAACATGCGCGCGCTTTCCGCGTCGTTGACGTAGCGGGAGAGCCTCTCCATCAGGCGCGCGTGGCTGACCTTCATTTCCGAGCGGATGCGCCCAAGCGCTTCGGAGGCGCTGTCCAGCACCTCGCCGCGCTCTGAGATTGTCCGGGAAATCAGGTCCACCAGGCCTAAGCCGTCCGTCAACCCTTCCGCCAGTTCCGCCATGCGCGGGGCGTCCGCGCGGTGGTCTTCGAAGACCCGGCGGGCAGTGCGGGAGATGACGAGAGTGGCGCGGATGGCAAGCAGGTCGAGCGCTTCCAGGGTCACGCTGCGCAGGGTCAGGTCCACCAGCGGACGCATGTCCACCGCGCCGCTGAAGTTCAGTACGCTGTTGACGGAGAGGAGATAGCGCGCTTCACGCGTGAGCTCCTGCATTGCCAGCGCTTTTTCCAGGCTGCTGGTTGGGCGCAGGGCATCCGCCAGGGTTTCGGATGCGCTGAATGAGGCAAAAGCTTTGAGCTTTGCCAGGACTTTCGGGTATTCGAGCAGGAGGAGGGACTTCGGGTTCATGACCTGAAAAGTGTATCACGATTGTTTTTCTGAAACATTGGATTTTTTCCGAAAGGATTTTTTCAAAAGGAGATTCCCGTGTATTGATTTTGCTTCGGAAATATCCTATAGTATAGATATCCGGGCAGCGTATTTCAATAACGCGGGAGCCCGCGCCGCTATCTCCTAAACCACTGGTAAATATTAAAGAGCACTTGCAGTTTCCGAAACCTATTGTTGTTCAGGTAAGTTGTTAAGCACCTGAAAATCTGGAACTTTTCAATCCAGTTCAGGGACGATTGCATAAAAGCTGTCAATCAAATCACAAGGAGGATATCCGTGCGTAAACCAAAAATCTTACTGGTTCTTCTGACGGCAGGCTTGCTTTTTCTGCCTCTTAATGTAAGTTCCGCTATTAACAGTTCTGATGCCGTTATCCAACTGATACCGGCACTAACACCCGGTTGGACGTTCACCGGAGAGCAAGCCTTATCTAATTTGGGTTACAGCTGGATGCCGGCTGGCGATGTGAACGGAGACCGCTTTGATGATTTGATCGTTGGAGCCCACGGTTACGACACCGCTACGCTTACAAACGCGGGTCGTGTATCTCTATTCACAGGCTCCGAAACAGGTCTGAACCCTGCCAACCCTGACTGGACGCTCGACGGCGAGGTTGAAAATGCATATTTGGGATACAGTGTGGCCGGCGCGGGTGACGTGAATGGGGATGGCTATGACGACGTCTTAATCGGCAGCCATGGTTATGACCTGAGCGCTCCCGCGACGACGGATGTTGGCAGAGCATACCTCTTCCAGGGTTCAGCCTCGGGCTTGTCGCCCACACCGGATTGGGTTTTTACAGGTACTCAAGCCAGCCAAGCTGTCGGCGTTAAGGTCGCGGGAATCGGGGATGTTAACGGTGATGGTTATGATGATGTCGCGGTGGGCTCGTCGGGCTGGGATGGGGAAACAGTGGATGAAGGCATTGTCTATGTCTTTTATGGTTCCGCTTCCGGTTTGGCGCAGACACCGGATTGGACTGCGGAATCCGACCAAATCCTGAGCAATTTTGGCTATTCTATTAGCCGTGCCGGCGATGTGAATGGCGATGGATACGCGGATTTGCTGGTTGGCGCGCAACTTTATGACCACGGTACCACGGACGAGGGCGCGGCTTTTGCCTGGTACGGTTCGGAAACTGGCCTTGGAGACCCGGGTCACCCTGCCAACGCGGATTGGATGGCTGAGAGCAATCAATCCACACGCTATTTCGCTCTGTTTCTCGGCAGCGCCGGGGATGTCAATGGAGACAGTTACGGCGACGTGCTGATTTCGTCCACAGAGTATAACCATCCCACCGCGAATGAAGGCGTTGTCTTCTTCTGGTACGGGTCCGAAACGGGCATCAATGAAGGCGCAACCGGGAACCCGGATAATGCCGACTGGCTGGCGGAAAGCAACTCCTCCGGTTATGCGTTCGGCACGGTCACTGGCATCCCGGGCGACATCAATTACGACGGTTACGACGATGTCATTGTCGGCTGCCAGCTGGGCTTGCCGGGAATCTTTGTCTACTTTGGCTCGGAGCAGGGTCCCAACCTGGGAGTGAATGGCGACCTGACTAATCATGATTGGCATGTGGACCAACCCGATATCCCGGGTCTGTTCAATGCTACTTTCTCCCGCCAGGCAGGCAGCGCGGGCGACCTGAACGGGGACGGCGTGGATGACCTTGCCGCTTCCGCGCATCTGTATTACGAAGATTCGGCCAATCTCCTCTACCGTGCCGGTAAGATTTGGGCTTATTACACCAACGCCGGTGTGATTAACGGTACGGTCACTTACACCGGTTCTGACAACCCGCTCATTGAAATCGGCGCGCATCTGGTGCTGAATGGACCCCCAGAGACTGTAGATTATCAGTTCAGCGGGGATGCCTATTCTCTGCGCGGTTTGCTGGACGGGACTTACTACATTTTCGCGGTGATTGACTACGATTCTTCGGGAGGACCACCGGACCCGACCGATCCGGAGGCGTTCTATGACCCCGACCACGACGGTAACCCCGATCCGGTAGTCATCTCCTCGGGCAATCGGGTGCATAACATCAACTTTGAAATCCTTGGGCCAGTGCTTTTCCTGCCAATCCTGTTAAAGTAAGACAAACAGGGTCATATTTTCAGGCGCGGCCATGCCGCGCCTGAATGTTTAAACGCGCCTGGATCAAGCCGGAAATTAGCCGGGTTTCTAGACCAGCGGTAAACCTTCGGTTTCCTCCTGAAGTTTACACTACCACTATCCGATATAGAAAAGGATAGGATACCAAACCAATGAAACAAAGCATACTTACACTTTTTGCAGCGTTTTCGCTCCTGTTCAGCAGCGCCTGCGCGAGCACAGCAGCCGCTACGGCCGCAGCGCCCAGACACAGACCCAGACAAGCGCGCTTCAGGCTGCTGCTGCAGCATCGAGGCGCACTCTGCCGGAAAAGACCAGGGCATCACGATTGTGGTGAGCATCGATTGCGTGGGCGCGCTCGCAAGCTGAACCGCCGCCTTGCGCAAGTTCCGGTACAATAGCAGTATGCTGCTCATCCATAATACTTCTTTCGTATACCAACTGACCCCAGCTGCCCAGCGCGGCAGCGCGCTTGGGACGTTGAATCCCGTGCCTAACGGCGCGGTCCTGTTGGACGGCGAGCGAATCCTTTCGGTTGGCGCGCCCGCAGAGCTGCTGCTGGAGCACCCGGAAGCGGACTTGCTGGACGCCGGCGGCAACGCTCTCGTGCCCGGCTTTGTAGACCCTCACACCCACCTGGTTTGGGCGGGAGACCGCGCCAATGAGTTTGAAATGCGCCTGCAAGGGAAAAGCTACATGGAAATCATGGCTGCCGGAGGGGGCATCACGGCGACGCTGAAAGCCACCCGGGCCGCCAGCCTGGAACAGCTGCT
>JBCFBH010000012.1:0-36247 GCA_038562595.1 Anaerolineaceae bacterium | reverse complement strand
TGAAGATATTTCGTTCAGTAACCCGGATTTCATCAACGAGATGGTCAACCTGTTCATGATCGCGGTTTCGCTCGCCATCGCGGCGGTGCCGGAAGGATTGCCTGCGGTGGTTACCATCAGCCTGGCTGGCGGCATGCGCGAAATGGTCAGCCGCCACGCGCTCATCCGCAAGCTTTCCTCCGTTGAAACCCTCGGTTCGGTTACCGTTATCTGCTCGGATAAAACCGGCACACTCACCCAGAACCAGATGACCGTCACCCGCCTTTGGACGGACGGTAAATCCTTCACGGTCAGCGGCAGTGGATACGACCCGGTCGGAGATTTTCTGCTGGACGACGCGAAGGTAGACCTGCAGGATTACCCGGCCGTCCGCACTGCGCTGTGGGTCGGCACGTTGAATAACGACGCCCAGCTTGAAGTCACCGGCGAAAGCGAAGGCAGAACCACCTACCGCATGGTCGGCGACCCGACTGAAGGCTCCATTCTGGTGGCCGCCCACAAAGCGGGCGCCAGCGCGCGCGCGCTTAACGAAGCTTTCCCACGCTTACAGGAAATCCCTTTTGATTCCGAACGCAAACGCATGGTCACCATCAACGGACTGCGCAGCCCCAGCGGCGATGATATCTCACCTTTCGAGCAGTCCGACCAAAACAAATGGCACGTCATCACTGTCAAAGGCGCCCCGGACGTGGTGTTGAAGCTGTGCTCGTACAAACTGCGCCTGGATAACAGCCCTGAAGCGCTGACCGAAGCCTCCCGGCAGGAAATTCTGGCAGCCAACGACGCGATGACCCAAAACGCCTTGCGCGTTTTGGGAGTAGCCTATCGGCTTGTGCCTGAAATGCCAACCGATACCAGCCCTGAAGCGCTTGAGCAGGAACTGATCTTCATCGGTCTGATCGGCATGATTGACCCGGCGCGCGCCGAGGTGAAGCCGGCGCTGGTAGAAGCCAGAACCGCAGGTATCCGCACCGTAATGATTACCGGCGACTATCCCAACACCGCCAAGGCGATAGCTGAAGAGATTGGCTTGCTGCAGCCCGGACACAGGGTGATGACTGGGGCAGAACTGGATGCCGTCAGCGCGGAAGATATGCGCGAAGTGGCCAGAGTGACCGACGTGTACGCGCGCGTGAGCCCCGAGCACAAGATGAAAATCGTGGACGCGCTGCGCAGTAACAACGAAGTGGTCGCGATGACCGGTGACGGCGTCAACGACGCGCCTGCCATCAAACTGGCGGACATCGGTATCGCCATGGGCATCACAGGCACAGATGTGGCCAAAGAAACCGCGGACATGGTGCTGACAGACGACAACTACGCTTCCATCGTCTCCGCGGTGGAGCAAGGCCGCGTCATTTACAGCAACATCCGCAAGTTTGTCTATTACCTCGTGTCCTGCAACATGGCCGAAATCATGATCATCTTCCTGGGCATCCTGCTCGGCTGGCCGCCCATCCTCACCGCCATCCAGCTCCTCTGGCTGAACCTGGTGACGGACGGCGCCCCGGCGCTCGCGTTGGGTTCGGAGAAGGGCGACCCGGATATCATGCTCTTCCCGCCGCGACCGACGAACGAGCCGATTATCAACAAGTTCATGCTGCGAGGCATCATAGTCCAGACCATCGCCATCACAAGCGCGACGCTGGCAGCCTTCGCGATCGGTAACAGTATCAATATTGAACTTGGTGAAACGATGGCCTTCGTGACGCTTTCCGTCAGCGAACTGCTGCGCGCCTTCACGGCCCGTTCCGAGTACTACCCGCTGACCAAAATTGGCATATTCAGCAACAAAGGTATGAATATCGCGGTGCTTGCCTCGCTCGCGCTCATTGCCGCGGTGGTCTACGTGCCTTTCCTGCAGCCCATTTTCAACACCAGCGCCATCGATATCAACCATTGGTTGATGATCCTGCCTCTGATTCTTCTGCCTTCCATTGCGGCAGAAGTAATGAAAGCAATTCAATTCAAGCGGATTACAGAAGCAAACGCCAAATGATGGTGTGTATGAGAAGAGGAGCCTCCTTTCGGGGAGGTTCCTTTTTTTAGCTTAGCAGCACAGCGCGCTGCTTAGTACGGTGCCTTTGTCATTCTGATGCCCTAAAGGGTACAGGATGACATCCCAATTCGTCTTTGCGAGGGAGCACCAGCGACCGCGGCAATCTGCCTGCCTTCCAATCAAAGTACAAGGAGCCTTTTCAGAAACTTTCGAATTCCTGTAATGACAAGGATAAAGGGGAGATCGCTTCGCAGGCTCGCGAAGACGAACAATACCAGAGAGACAAAGTACCCTTTGGGTATCGCTACGCTGCTTTTGCGATGCCCATTCGCTGTCATTCTGAACGCAGTGAAGAATCTGTTGTACCGAAAGTAAGATCCTTCGCTGCAACCTGTACCCGTTAGGGTATCAGGATGGCAAGCAACTGACGCGCAGGATGACATCTTCCAAGCTGGGAACCCGCTCCGTTCCCCCGCCAGGAAGAAAGCTCAAACCCAAGCAAAAAGTGACACTCCGGTGCGAGTCTGATAAAATCTACTTTGCGATTATTCAGAGAATTATCAGACAAACAATCTAATCAAAGGAACTTATCATGGAAACTTCCCCAAAAGAACTGCTTGACCAGACCAAACCAGCCCGCCGCGCCCGCCACGCCTGGTACTTCTACGACTTCGGCAACTCCGCCTACGCAGCCATTGTCCTGCTGGCAGTCTATTCGGCTTACTTCAAAAACGCAGTGGTCGGCGGCGCGGAAGGCACCCGCCTGTGGGGTTGGTCGGTTGGCATCGCCGCCGTGCTCGTCGCCCTCATCTCCCCGGTGCTCGGCAGCATCGCCGACTTTTCACGCTCCAAAAAACGTCTGCTCTTCATCTTCACCACCATCGCGGTCATCTTTACCGGCATGCTCTTCTTCGTGCGCCCGGGCGACGTTTTCATCGGCATGCTGTTCTTCATCCTGGCGGAAATCGGCTACCGCGGTGCGCAGGTGTTTTACGACGCGCTGCTGGTGGACGTCTCCACCCCCGAGACAATCGGCTACATCTCCGGCAAGGGTTGGGCGGTCGGCATGCTCGGCGGCGTAGCCTGTCTGGTTATCGTGCTGGTGCCCATGCAGTTGATTGGCAACAGCTTTATCCCCTACACCTTCGTGATTACCGCGCTGTTCTTCCTGCTTTCTTCCATCCCCACCTTCCTGCACGTGCGCGAAATAACCGAACCGGAAGTCATCCCAGCTGGCGAAAGTGTCTTCGGACTAGCGTTCAAGAAGCTGGGGAACACATTTGGCGAGATTAAGCACTACGGCGAGTTCCTGAAGTACATGGTCGCTTTCCTGATTTACAACGACGGCATTATGATGTTGATGGATTTTGCCGCGATTATCGGCGCGACGCTGTTTGGCATGGGGCAGGTGCAGTTAATCCTGTTCGTCATCGTTATTCAGAGCACGGGCGCTGCAGGCGCGCTCTTATTTGGCAGAATTTCGGACAAGCAAAGCAGCAAGCAGGCGATTATCTTCTCGCTCCTGATTCTGATTGCATCGCTGACCGGGCTCTTCTTCATCAAGTCCACCGTAATGTTCTTCGTCATCGGCGCGCTGGCGGGTTTCTCCCTCTCGGGCGCCCAGGCAGTCAGCCGCACGATGGTCAGCCAACTCGCGCCAGCTGGTAAAACCACCGAATTCTACGGCTTCCTCTCGGTCGCGGGGCGCACCTCCACCTTCGTAGGTCCCTTTGTGTTCAGCACGGTTTCATACCGCGCGCACAACCTCTATTTGGCCAGGGGTCTGAGCGATTTGGCTGCTGAGCAAGCCGGCTTGTATTGGGCGGTCGGGTCCATCCTGCTGTTCCTGCTGGTTGGGATGGTGGTATTGTTAACGGTGCGCAAAGTGACGGCCAGCGAGCCGATGCAGTACTAAACTTCAGGAACGCAAAGGAGAGCAATGAAAATCTTGATTACTGGCGGGGCGGGATATATCGGCAGCACGATTGCCTCGGTGTTGGAAGATAACGGCCACACGCCCATCATTCTGGATTCCCTGGTGACCGGCCGGCGCGAGTTTACGCGCGGGCGCGCTTTCTACGAGGCGGATATTGCCGATCGCGCCATGGTGCGCCAGGTTTTCTCGGACCATCCCGATATCTTCGCCACCATCCACTGCGCCGCGCTCATTGTCGTACCGGAATCCGTCGCCCGCCCGTACGATTATTACCGCGACAACGTGGTCAAATCCATGACCTTTTTCAAGCTCCTGAGCGAATTGGGCTACCCGCGCGTGGTGTTCAGCTCGTCCGCAGCGATTTACGACGTGGTGCCCGGCTTCATGGTCACGGAAGAATCCCCTTTACGTCCGCTCAGCCCCTACTCCCGCACCAAGTACATGATGGAAATGATCCTGAAAGATTTTTCGCACGCGTATAACCTGAAAGCCATCGCGCTGCGCTACTTCAACCCCATCGGCGCGGACCCGCAAATGCGCAGCGGTATGCACATCAAAAATCCCACGCACGTGTTGGGCAAATTAGTGCAGGTTGCCATGGGGCAGGATTCCGTCTTCTATCTCACTGGCGTGGATTGGCCCACGCGCGATGGTTCCGGTATCCGCGATTACATTCACGTCTGGGATCTGGCCCGGGCGCACCTGAACGCGGTAGAACGTTTTGACCAGGTAATCGCCGATGCCTCAGAAGAGGACTCGCAGTACTGTGTGATTAACCTTGGCACTGGCAGGGGCGTCACCGTGCGGGAATTGGTCGCTGCTTTCGAGCAGGCTTTCGGGCAGCGCGTGCCAGTTTCCATCCAGCCGCCCAGGCCGGGCGACGTGGCCGGGGCTTACGCCAACGCGGACAAGGCTGCCCGCCTGCTGGGCTGGAAAGCTGAGCTGCCCATCACCCAGGGTATTTCGGACGCCCTGAAATGGGGCAAAGTGCGCGACAGCATCATTCAGTGGTAAACCCCAGGTTCGCAGCAGCCCTGGAGGGAAAGATGTCCGGGAGCTACCAGCCGGTAATTCGGCGATGACGAGTTAAACGGTATCAACCAACAAGGACAGCTTCCAATGCTGTCCTTGTTTTGTTTTCCTTACAATACAGCCTGGGAAGGCAAACAGCCAAGCTGCTAAAACGCAGTCAGACTATTAATATTCACCGCTGGCAGACCACTGCCGGGTTGGTGTTCCCACATTCCTGCTCTTTGCCAGCCAGCCCACCAGCACACCAAACACAAAGCCGCCAATGTGCGCCCAGAAGGCTGTGCCGCCCATATCCCCCGCGCCGAGGGTCAGCACGCCGCTGAACAGCTGCAGAATGAACCATACCACCAGCACTATTGAAGCAGGCAGCAAGCGCAGGCGGATGAAGAAACCAATCGGGATGAATGTATACACCCGCGCGCGTGGATACATGAGCAAATAAGCGCCCAATACCGCCGCGATCGCGCCGCTGGCTCCCACGGTCGGGATGATGGAGGCAGGATTAACCGCCCAATGCGCGAAAGCCGCCACAAAGCCGCCCGCCAGATAAAACACCAAATACCAGAAATGCCCCAGCCGGTCTTCAACGTTGTCGCCAAAAATCCACAGATAGAGCATATTGCCGAGCAAATGCATCCAGCTGGCATGCAGGAACATGCTGGTGAAGATGGAGCGTATGTCGCCGGGGTCCAACCCGGCAGTCAGCTGCGCGGGCACCAACGCGAACTCAGAAATGAGGGCTTCCAGGCGCGGACCAGACAGGAACTCAAAGATAAAAACGGCAACGTTGATGGCAATCAGAATGTAATTGATGTAGGGAAAGCGACGGGCTTTGATTTCATCATGAATGGGGATCAAGATTAACTCCTTATGTCACAGTTGCTGAGTTTCCACCAAAATTTGAGCCACGCGGGGATGGTCAGCGTATACGCCGCGCCTCTCTACTGGCAGCAGGGCAGCAATCCGGCACATCATTTCTTCCGTGGCCTTTTCCAGCCAGGCTTTGTTATCCTCATCAGGGCCTGGTTCTTCAAAGCGGAAGGGAGCGCCAAAACGCACGCGCACATCCATTTTCCTCAGCCGTGTCAGCCGGCTGGTCATTTCTTCCGAGCCCGTCACCGCGGCAGGAACCAACAAGACGCCGGTTTTCCTCGCCAGCAGCGCCGCGCCGGGCTTCCCCTTTTTCAGCTCGCCCGTCCTGGAGCGCGTGCCCTCCGGGGCAACCCCCACTATCCAGCCGCGCTCGAGGTAATCCGCGGCTTCACGGAAAGCGGCAAAATCGTAGCTCTCGCGATTCACCCAAATAACGCCCATCGAGGTCAGCAGCCAGTTAAAGAAGGCAATCTTGCGGTAACTATCGCCCGCCATGCCAATCGTGTCCTGCCGGGAGGTGGACAGCATCAGAAAGGGCATATCCAGACGGGAGATGTGGTTGGTCACCAGGATAAAGGCACCGGATTCGGGCACGTTTTCGTAGCCTTCCACCGTTAGGTTTGACAGGGTTTTAGCCAGTTTTCTAATAATTTTAAAAATTCTTTCGCGCCGCATAATTCAATCTCCCAATTCTACTGCACATGGGCTGTTAAGAGGAGCTCAGCCCGCCTTCAGGCTCGCCTGCCCCGGAACGATGCACGCGCCGGGTAAAAAGCAAAAAGACCACCATCAGGACGATACTGAGCAAAATCATCGGCAGGTAACCTGGCAGCCCGCTTTCACCCTGCCCGCCAAAGAATACGTTCGCGAGCGCGGCGCCGTTCCACATAGCGTGTACCAGCAGCGCCAGCAAGAACACACCCGTGGTCTTTCCTCGGCGTTTGTCCTGCCAGGAGCGCGCCAACGCCCAACCCATCAGACCGCCGTTGAAGGTATGCAGCAGCGTGCCGCCAAAGCGCCCCAGCAGAAAGCTCAGCCATTCCGCCGGGCTGCCGCCCGCCAGCTGCGCGCTGTTCAGCAAAGCTTCCACCAGGGCAAAGCCTGCCCCGCTGAACAAGCCTGCAACATACCCCTCGGCCGGGCTGATTTTACGGTCGCTCAGCAGCCAAACGCCCAGGGTCTTAAAGCCTTCCTCCAACGCCGGCAGCGCCAGCGCTACCATGCCAAAAGCAAGCGCCAGTACGAGCGGGCTGCGCGCAAACTCCAGCAGGCTTGCCTGCAGCGCCTCAGCGTCCGCGCCGCTGGTCTGCAGTGCGCGCCAAAGCTCGCCCAGTTTGCTCAGCAAGGACGGGTTGGCGGATGCTGCCAGAGCAAGCCCAGCGCCGAGCGCCAGGACAAGCGCGATTTCCAGGATAAGGATAAAGTAGGTGGTGAAGCCGATGCTGAAGCTGAGCAATCCGGCGTGGCGCCTGGCAAAGCCGCCCCACAGGCCGCCGGAACCTACGCGCAGCAGCCAAAGCGCGGGGAGCACCGCCCCCAGGGCTGCCAGCACGCCTACCCACAGCTCCCGGTTTGGCATGTGTACCGGCAAAAAGTACAACCCAGCCAGCGCCGCGCCAAAAAGGGGCAGCGGCAGCCAGGTGAGCACTCCGGCTTTCTTTTCCGGGCGGGGACCGCCAATGTGCGCATTCCGAGATTTCCCGGCGCCCGCCAGCTTGTGAATGGAACTGATCACAGAAGGCAGGTTCAGCAGCGCCAGCGCCGCGAACGCGCAGGTCAGTACGCTCAGGCTGCCCGGGGACATCCCCGTCAGCTCGGGCGCGCTGAAGAGCTCAGCATTAGCAGCCAGCAGAACAGCCGCGCCGAGGAAAAAAAGCAAGACCATAAAAGAAAAGACCAACTGGAGAATACTCATCCAGTCAGTCTTCTCGTTTTTGTTCATTGGTTGAGCGGCAGGCTCAGAGTTCACTTCACCTCGATGGTGATGCTGAGAATCTTATCGCCGGCGGGCGCGTCGGGGTTGTTTTGCGGGTCGCGCTCGGTCAGGTTCTGCAGCACATCCATGCCCTCAAGCACCTTGCCAAAGATGGTGTACTTGCCGGTCAACTGCGTGGCTGGCACGTAGGTGATGAAGAACTGGCTGCCGTTGGTGTTCGCCCCGGCGTTTGCCATGCCAACCATTCCGGTTTCATCATAGGTCAAAGTGCTGACGATTTCATCGCGGAACTCGTAGCCCGAGCCGGAAATGCCCGTGCCGCTGGGGTCGCCAGCCTGCGCGACGAAGTCGTGCAAAACGCGGTGGAAGGTCACACCGTCAAAGAAGCCTTTTTCCGCCAGATAGACAAAGGAATTGACAGTGAGCGGAGCTTCGTCGTCAAACAATTGGATTACGATATCACCTTTTTCAGTCTCGATGGTCGCGGTGTAAGACTTGGATTGGTCAATCACCCACGGCGGGCATTCGGTTTCCATGCTGCCCTGCTCGTATTTCAACACATCAATCACCATTCCCAGGGTGCTCGCGCTCCAATCATAAGACCAGGGGCGGCCGTTCAGCAAAATTGTCGGGGTGGAGTTGAGCCCGATGGTGGTCTGACCATATTCCAGCTCGGAAGCCACTTTGTTGACGATTGCCTCGCTGGTCAGGTCGGCGGCGAATTGGTCCGCATCCAGACCAAGCGTGCCGGCTTCGGTTTTCAGCCAGCTCAAAAAGTCCTCCGCGGGCAGCCCGGACCAATCTCCCTGTTTGGAGAAGAGAGCGTCGTACATTTCCCAGTACTTCTCCTGCAGGCCGGCAGCTTCGGCTGCCTGGGCGGCTACCTGCGCGTTAGGATGGATGCTGACCAGCGGGAAGTTCCTGAAAACCAGACGGACGTCATCCGGGTATTTTTCCAGCAGTATTTCCAGTTCAGCATAGAAAGCAGCGCAAGCCGGGCATTGAAAATCGCTGTATTCCATAATGGTGAGCGTGGCATCTTTCGGTCCACGCGACCAATCCGCGTCGGTAATCTCCGGGAAAACTTCCAGCGCGTTCACCTGTTCTTCGGTCAGCGCCGGGAAGAAGCCTTCATAGATGGTGCAAATCATCTTTCCATTTTCATCGAAGAGGCGGGTGTCCACCACTTCCGTCGGTAAAGCATCGGCTGGGGTGGCTTCCGCGGTTGGTGCTGCGCTTGCTTCGCTCGTCGCGGTCGGCTCAGGCGTCGCGGTAAAGGTTTGTACTTTGCATGCGCTTAACAGAAGCGCGGCAATGAGCAAAACTAAGGTTACTCCGGATAATTTTTTCATAGGTTCACCTTTCACAAGTGCTTTCTGTGTTAATTTCCCTGCTCCGCAGGGGCAGAAAGCGGTCCATTGGTATTTTCGGTAATAAAGCGTGCTACAGCTTCCCGCATGGCAAGCTGAACGGCTTCTTTGGGCGCTCCCGCGTTAATTACGCGCCAGCGCCCGGGTTCCTGCGCGCTCAGGTCCAGGTACCCCGCGCGCACGCGGCGATGAAACGCGACTTCGTACGCATCCAGGCGGTTCCATTCCGCCTCTTTGCGTTTCCGCTGCAGGCCGGTCTCAACATCCAGGTCCAGCAGTAGCGTCAGGTCGGGCTGGAGCTTGTCCGTGGCAAAAGCCAGCATGGAACGCAGCATGTTCAAATCCAGGCGGTGACCGTAACCCTGATACGCGAGCGTGGAGTCGCCGTAGCGGTCGCACAGCACCACTTTGCCTGCCTTCAGCGCGGGCTTGATGACCTGTTCCACCAGTTGGGCGCGCGCTGCCAGGAACAATAGGATTTCCGTGCGCGGATGCAAGCCGTGGTTGTCCAGGCTCATGAGCACCTGTCGGATTTGGTCGCCGATATCGGTGCCGCCCGGTTCGCGCGTGGTGAGCACTTCGTAGCCCATCTCCTGCAAGTAAGCCGCCAGCTCCCTCATCTGGCAGGTCTTGCCGCTACCTTCCGGTCCTTCCAGGGTGATGAACATGTTCAGTCCCTGAAAATGCGCACAAAGCGGCGGGGCTCTGTGCCGAATGATTCTGACGCCAGGTTGGCTTTTTCTGCCAGCTGGTGCTGCTCGCGCCGGACGTCCGCCGGGGCGGGTTTCAGGTCCACATACTTTTCGCCGTTCAGCACCATCTGCACGGCATCATCCGTTTCCTCCAGCGCTTCGATGTATGGGCTGGACGCGTGGTTCGGGGCAGCCACCATAAACAGGTCTGCCAGGAATTGCTCCATCTGGCTGTCGGAATTGGACTTAATCACATAGATGGGAAGGCCTTGCTCTTCTGCCTGCACAATGGGCTGCAGGCGTTCGCGGTAATAGCGCCGTTGGGTGACGAACGTATCAGCTTCTTCCAGCGTGCGCACCAGGCGGGCAGGCACGCCCATCCCGCGGATGCGCTGAAGCAGGCGGTTGCGCGCGATGCCAAAGGCGAAAATGCTCTTCATTTCCGGGGCTTTGGTGCTGGGCGCGGTTTCAAAAACGGCGTTGGGGGGAATCAGCGGAGTCGGGCTCACCCGGGTGCGGTCCTGATTCAGTCCGCGCTGGAAAGGCGCTTTTTCCATGCCGCCGCGCCTGAGCGACTGCGCCACCGTGGGCACAACGGGTTGGGGCGCGCTTTGGATGTGAACATCGCCTTTTTCATCCCAGTAGCGCTCTTCCGGCGGGGCTAAAAAGCCGCGCAGCAGCGCGTCCACCGCCACGGAAACGTTGCGGTGAACAGCTACCCGCTGCCGGCTCTGAATCTCCACCAGCACGGTGAAGGTCGGGGGGGCGCGGCGTTCCAGCACGGTCTTTTGCGTGCCGCGCCGGCGCGCTTCTTCATCCGAGAGCGTGACGGATTCAATCCCACCGACCAGGTCAGACAGGGTCGGGTTCAACAGCAGGTTTTCCAATGAGTTGCCGTGCGCGGTGCCAATCAGCTGCACGCCGCGTTCCGCGATGGTGCGGGCAGCCTGCGCCTCAAGTTCCCGTCCGATTTCGTCAATGACGATGACTTCTGGGTTGTGGTTTTCAACTGCCTCAATCATGACCTCATGCTGCAGCGAAGGTTTGGGCACCTGCATGCGCCGGGCGGCCCCCACGGCGGGGTGCGGCACGTCACCGTCGCCGCCAATTTCGTTGGAGGTGTCCACGATGACCACGCGCCGGGTTTCCGCCAAAATCCGCGCGGCTTCGCGCAACATGGTGGTCTTCCCGACGCCCGGCTTGCCTAAAATCAGGATGCTCTGACCGGAATTGACCAGGTCCTTTATGATGTCAATCGTGCCGTAAACTGCCCGACCGACGCGGCAGGTGAGCCCCACAATTTTCCCGCGGCGGTTGCGGATGGCGGAAATGCGGTGCAGGGTGCGCTCCATTCCCGCGCGGTTGTCGGCGTCGAAATCTCCGATGCGGGTCGTGACAAAGTCAATCTCAGCCTGGGTTACATACTGCGTGGAAAGAGGAACTTCCTCGTCCACAAAACGGGCGGTGGGCAGCCTGCCAAGGTCCAGGATGACTTCCAGGAGATTGTCAAAATTATTTCTGGACTGCACTGCGCGGGCAATATCCGGGGGCAGTACGGAAAGCATAGCGTCCAGGTCGTCAGTAATTTTCTTTTGAGTCGTCGTCATTTCTTACCTAAGTGCTTTGAATGGCACGCAAAAGCATCTCAGCTCTCTCTGTGCCACTTTTGATTTTAATCGATTTTAGCGGTTTCAAATTGTCGGGAATGGTTTTTGTATATGAATATCCTGAGGAGTGCCGCACGCCTTCAGAAGCCAGGGGGCGGCGTTCACTTCATATCGTTTCGGAGGGATTTTATGACCGGCATGCCGCCCCGGTTTTTTTGCCCTCATACACAGGCTGCCGCTCCAGCACCGGATATTTATCCTTCAGCGCAAGATGGCGCACCAGCAGCGCCAGCTCCTGCTCCAATGAAAACGGCAGCGATGTCAGCGCTTCGGAGAGCTGAGGTTGGTAGGAGCGCGCGCCAATGTAAAGCGGTCTCCCCAGGCGGTTGGGCACTGCCTGTACCAGGTCGGGCACGAGCGCGGGGTAGTCTGCCGCGTCGTCCAGCAGCGGCTGCAGGTAAATACCAGTTGGTCCATACACCAGGTCGGCGTACGCGAGCAGCCTGCCTTGCGGGTCGTAAGCTGCCAAACCCTGCGCCAGTTTGCGCGAAAGCGGTTCGATAGCCTGAAAAAGTCGGGGTACTGTGCTGCGGTGCAAAGCCTGCATCGCCCGAACATCCTGACCAGTCCACAGACGCCAGGGATTACCCACACGGCTGCCCTTGCCAAAATCCCCCCGGAAGCGATACACGCGCGCCTGTGACCAGACGGAAAAATCCACGCGTCGGAAAGCGGGCAGGTAATCCGAGCTTTCAGGAAGCTCCGCCAGCAGGTAGCGCGCCCCCCAAATGCCGGTGACCTGAATTAAGGCCTCCAGCAGGCAGGTCAGGTCATCCGGGCTGGCATCCCGCGCGCAGGCAACGTAGTCGAGCCGGCTGTAAAGCTCCCCTTCCGCGTGGCAGACGCGCCCAAAACAGCGCGAACGCGCATCCTGTTCCCATACCGCGCTGTAGCTATTGACGGTGAGACCGCGGCTGGAAATCCGCCGCAGCGGGGAAAGTACCCCCCCGCGCGTAATCTGGCTGACGCTGTCCGTGCTTTGCGTCTGGTTTTTTGCGCCAATAAGCGCCGGTAAATCAGGGAGAGCTAATCTGCGTGCGGTAATTGCGCCAACTCCAGGAAATACTGGTGGAAACGTGTGTCTTGGGTCAGCTCCGGGTGGAAGGAAGTTGCCAGGAGCTTCCCCTGTCGGGCCGCCACGACGCGCCCGTCCTCAAGCGTGATAAGCGCGCGCGCGCGACCAAACACTTCGGTGATGATAGGCGCGCGGATAAAAACAGCATGGAATAGAGGTTCAGAGGGCGTGAGAAACGGCGCCTGCAGCTCGGTTTCAAAAGAATCTACCTGCCGCCCAAATGCATTACGGGCAATGCGGATGTCCATCACTCGCAGCAAATCCTGTTCGCGCCCGGCATCCTGCGAGAGGAGAATTGCGCCGGCGCAGGTGCCCCAGATGGCTTTCTCGCGCGCGAAGTCCCGCAGCGCGTCCATAAACTCATAAGCAACCATCAGCTTGCCAATTGTGGTGGATTCCCCACCGGGGATGATTAAACCATTCAGCCCGTCCAACTGGGCTGGCAGGCGCACTTCCACGCTTTCCACTCCCAGGCGGGAAAGGCTGTGACGATGCTCAAAATAGTCGCCCTGCAAGGCGAGAACGCCAATTTTCACGCGACGCTCCGCGAGGATTACCAACCGCGCTTGGCGATCAGGTCCTGTTCAGGAATGCTGGTGACCTGTCGTCCGACCATTGGCTCGCCAAGGTTGCGGCTGACTTCCGCCAGCAGCTTCGCGTCCTGGTAATGGGTGGTGGCTTTCACGATCGCGGCCGCGCGCTTGGCGGGGTCGCCGGATTTGAAAATGCCGGAGCCTACAAACACGCCGTCCACGCCCAACTGCATCATCAGCGCTGCGTCCGCCGGGGTGGCAATCCCACCGGCGGCAAAGTTTACCACGGGCATACGCCCGCTTGCGCGCACTTCCAGGCAGAGCTCATACGGCGCGCCGATGTTTTTGGCATAAGCCATCACTTCCTCTTCGGGCAGCGCTTGCAGTGTGCGGATATCGCCCAGAACCTGGCGGGCATGCCGCACAGCTTCGACCACGTCGCCGGTGCCAGCTTCGCCTTTGGTGCGGATCATGGCAGCGCCTTCGCCCACGCGCCGCAGGGCTTCGCCCAGGTTGCGGCAGCCGCACACAAAAGGCACCTTGAAGGCGTGTTTGTTAATGTGGTGCGCTTCATCCGCCGGGGTAAGCACCTCGGATTCGTCAATGTAATCCACGCCCAAAGCTTCCAGAATCTGGGCTTCCACAAAGTGACCGATGCGGCATTTTGCCATCACCGGGATGCTGACTGTTTCCATAATGCGCAGGATGAGTTCAGGGTCGCTCATGCGGGCAACCCCACCGCTGGCGCGAATGTCTGCGGGAACGCGTTCCAACGCCATCACCGCCACCGCGCCGGCATCTTCCGCTATGCGCGCGTGTTCCGGCGTCACCACATCCATGATCACGCCGCCCTTAAGCATTTGTGCCAGGCCCTTCTTGACAGCAAAACCAGAAACCTGCTGTTCCATCCAACCTCCAATACCAATAGTTATCTATTGGGATTTTACCACGCTTGGCTTCTCCTCCGCGCTCAAGCTTTTTCAAGCAGCGCGGCTACCAGTTCCTTATTAAACGCGGGGATATCCGCCACCACGCGCCCCCACACCAGGTTGCCCTCGCGGAAAGCAGGCGTATCCAGCCAGGCAGCGCCGGCGTTTTCCAGGTCATCCTTAATGCCCAGGGAGCCGGTGGCGTGCCCGCCCGTGATAATTTTGGCGGAGATTGCCAGCAGCCCGCCGTGGCAGATGATGCCGATAATTTTCCCTTGCGCGTGTACTTTCGCGATCAGGTCTTTCACCACGGCGTAGCGGCGCAGTTTATCCGGCGCCCAACCGCCCGGCAGCACCAACGCGAAGAGCTCGTCAGCCGAGAGGGATTCAATCAGGGTGTCGGGGATGATAGGGAGACCGTTCTTCCCGCGTAATGGCTTCAATTCCATTCCAGCGCTAAGGACTGTGGCTCCCTCTTCCTGCAGCCGCATGGCTACCACCGAATACTCCAGGTCTTCCACGCCTTCAGCCACCAATATTGCGATTTTCTTTCCAGCCAGTTTCATCTTAAGCTCCTTTTCTGTTTCTCTACTGAGAGTCTACCAACCCCGGCGCGTTTTTACCAGCCGCAAGCTTTGGCAGGCGCCCGGTTTATTTCTCGCTGGGGTCGTAGTACCTGGAGTCATCCAGCAAATCCTGCATCTCACTGCGCGTTTGGGCTGGCGCTTCATCGACTGACACGCTGGCGCGCAGGGCTGCTTCCGCGGCTTCCAGTTCCGCCAGGCTGGCGCGGCGCGTCAGGCTCCATTTGCCGCAGTGGGGGCAGCGTTCCAGCCTGCCGGCCACCATATTCATCCCAAAGAGCGAACGCGCGAACGGGCGGCCGCATTTCGGGCATACCGCTCCACCGTAGAAACCATTGTAGGATAATGCGCCTGATTGCGGCTTTTTGCGCGAGGTCAAATACTGCAGCAGCCAGGAAAGCAGCGCGACCCCGCCAATCAAGCCAATCAGCGGGAGGATAATGCCGCGCGTACTCCGACTTGCCGCTTCCTTCGAGAGGAAATTATAGGTGAGCGCGTCGGTTGTGAACGTTTTCCCATCCCGTGTTTCCACGCGCGCGGAAAGTTGATGCACGCCGGAAGGGTAATCATCGGTGGTAAAGGAGAACGAAAATGGCTCGCTTTCTGTCATGAGCAATTCCTCGCCATCCATCAAGAAGCTTACCCGGCTGACCGCGCTCTCATCCCCCTTCAGGCTGAGGGTCATATTGCCCTGGATATCCATCCCGGCACCATAACCAAAATCCCGCCGCAGACTGACGCGGTAAGGCTGTTCCGTTTGCGCGGATGCAGAAGCCAAAGGCATGAGCAGGAGCGCGCATAATGCCAGCGCTGCCGAAAGCACTTTCTTGATTCTCATAGGACTACCTCATTTCCAGCGGGTCAGGATGTTTTCCCGCTCAAATACCGCGTTGCCCAGATGCAGCATCGCGAACGCAAGCGCTGCCACCAGCACAATCGATATCACCATCATCAACAGGTTCAAGGTCACAAATCCCGCCATCTGAGCCAGCATCAGCCCCATCACGGGCACAATCACAACCGAAGAAATTTGCTCAGCCACGCGCGGGTCTGTAACACGGGAGGAGATGAACAGGGCGAAGAGGGCAGAAATGAGCGCCAGCAGCGGCCCCAGCACAAAGAGCGCCAGCAGCCAGATGGGGCTGTTGACATAGCCGATAACGCCTTCACTGACCTTGAGCACGCGCAAACCCAGGTTAAAAATGCCGATGGAGAGATACGTAGCCGCGATTGCCGGCAGGACCGCCGCCAGGCATTTCCCAGCCAAAAGTTCCACAGTGCTGATGGGGGTGGCCAGCAGCGGCTCCAGGCTGCGCGTGGTTTTCTCGCCCACAACGCTGTAAGCGGCAATGTTGACTGGGATGATCACCGGCATGAGCAGGAACAGAAACATGAATTCGCTCACCAGATACACTTGCAGGCAGTCGCTTCCGCTCAAACCCTGACAGGTTTTCAGGAAGCCTTCTGGAAGCCCGGTGTTGGCCGCATCCCCCATTTCGGGGAACGTACCCGCGGTGGATTTCAGCATGATGAGCGGAAGAATGGCGAAAATGAGCGGGAGCAGCATGGTGGTGTACATCACCGTGCGGTTCTTGAAGACTTCCGCCCACTCTTTATTAATAATCGTGCGTATATGTTTCATTGCTATCTCCCTTCCGTGTCGGAATGAAGCATTTCCAGGTAGACCTGCTCCAGGGAGTGCCGCAGCTCGCCGATGAAGTGGATATCCGCGCCGGCTTGCACCAGGGAGCGCACAATGGCGGGGTTCTCCTTTTCAGGTTCGTTCACGCTCACCACCAGCTTGTTCTCCACCCCCTCGGCGGATTTTACGCCCGGCTGCGAAGCAACCAGGTTGATCCATTCAGGGTTCAGCGCCGCCAGATGGAAGACCACCTTGCGCCCATACAAGCGCTGGCGCAGGGCTTCGGGGGTATCCACCGCCAACAGGCGCTGCTTAAAGATCCCGACGCGGTCGCATAAGCGTTCGGCTTCATCCAGATTGTGGGTGGTCATAAAGATGGTGCGGCCTTCGTTTTTTAGCTCGTAGATGAAGTCCCGCACGGTTTTTGCCGCCTCGGGGTCCAGACCGGTGGTGGGTTCGTCCAGAAAGAGCACTTTGGGTTCGTGCAAAAGCGCGCGGGCGACGGCCAGCTTCTGGCGCATGCCTTTGGAGAAGCTGCCGACCGGGTCAAAACGCCGCTCCCACAGGTCCAGCATCACCAGGTACTTGTTGACGGCGGCATTGACGTCGGGTACGTCGTACAGTTCAGCGTAAATGCTCAGGTTCTTTTCGGCTGAAAGTCTTTCGTACATGCCCGGTGACTCGGTCAGCAGGCCAACCGTGCGCCGGATTTGGGTGTCATCCCGCCCCACCACCAGGCCGTTGACGCTTGCCTGACCCGCGTTAGGTTGGATCAGGCAGGTGAGCATGCGCACGGTGGTGGTTTTTCCGGCGCCGTTGGGGCCCAAAAAACCGAAAACTTCGCCTTCGTTCACTTGCAGGCTCAACCCGTCGACCGCGGTAAATTCCTGTTTTTGCTTTTTGCCAATCTTGAAGACTTTGCTAAGTCCCTGGGTAATAATCATTTCTTCCTCGGTTCGTTTGTAAGACCGCTTGATTATAGTGCAAGTCGGCTCCGCGGACGCAATATTTTCACAGGTGCCTCGCAGGTTTTTGGTTCTTGCTTTGTCTGGAGACCATGAAAACCTTTTGACATCTTCCTGAGCGGAATGTTCGTCTTCGTGAGCCTGCCAAGCGATACCCTAAGGGTACTTTGTCTCCCGGCTTGCCATCCATCGTCATCCTGAGCAAAGCGAAGGATCTTCGCCGGGTCAAAGTCTATCCATAGCACAGAAAGACACACAGGCGGATTGCCGCGGTCGCTGGCGCTCCCTCGCAAAGACGAATCCCTCCCCGTCATCCTGAGCAAAGCGAAGGATCTTCGCCGGGTCGAAGTCTATCCATAGCACAGAAAGACACACAGGCAGATTGCCGCGGTCGCTGGCGCTCCCTCGCAAAGACGAATCCCTCCCCATCATCCTGAACGCAGTGAAGGATCTTTCCATCCTACTAACAAGATTCTTCACCTTTGGCTCAGAGAATGAAAGCCGGGAGGATCAGAATGACAGGTTCGTCCTCCGCTCTTAGCCTGCAAAGCACCGTGTCCCGCTGAATTCAGACCATTCGGTCAATCCTCAAAAAAAGAGGCTGACCGTACAGTCAGCCTCTCTTCGTCAAAACGAAACTACTTACTTGAATGCAATTGGCAGGTAGATGCGCGGGAGCGCACTCACCCGCAGCGTAACCACCGCTTCGTTGGAATCCACCGTTCCGTCGTTGACTTTGAAGGTCAGGCTGTCCTCGCCGTACCAGCCAAAGTCAGGTGTATAAGTGCACTGTCCATCTTCGCAATCCAGGGTGCCGTGGGCAGGCTGGGTCACGATGATATAGGTTAGTTGATCACCATCTATTTCAACGACGCCCAGGGCAAACATAACGTAGCCGTTTTCAAGCAGGTCATGGGTCGCGCCAACCGCCACAGGCGCGTCGTTGACCGGCGTCACCGTGATGGAAACTGTCGCTTCCGCGGAGTAGAATTCGCCGTCGAACACCTTGTAGCTAAAGCTGTCCGGGCCGTTGTAGTTCGCATCGGGGGTATATGTGACTGTGGTTCCGACCACAGCCAGCTCACCGTGCAGCGGGTAGGTCAGGATAGTGACAACCAGTTCGTCACCTTCAGCATCGGTCACGTCCAGCGGGATATCCAACGCGGTATCTTCAGGCGTGCTGACCGTCATATCATTCGCCACAGGCGCGGTGTTGAAGAACAGCGTCAGGATTACCGGGTCATGGTCGGAGGACCGGTAGGCGTCCGGAGCGTAAATCGCGTCCTGCGCGTCCTGCTTGTACGTCATATCATAGTTGATCAGGTCGGCTTCGTCGGCGTTGATGTGCCAGAAATTGACGTCCAGCAAGAAATCAACCAGGTTGGCGTTTAGCAGCGCGTAGTCCAGATATCCAAGTTGAGAGCCGTAAAGATAACCATAAGCAGCCTCACCCTGGACCTCTTTTATCACGTCATAGTAATCATCGCCCGTGTCCGCCGTGTCATCCGCGCCCAGCAATATCATATCAATGGGGTCTTCGTAGTCATACGAATTCAGGTCGCCAATAATGAGCGCCTTATCCGTATCCGGGAAGTAAGCTGGATTGGCGAGCCAATCCACCAGCGCTTCCGCCGCGGCTTTGCGGGTCAGGTTGCAGTTGCCCGCGCCGTCCAGCAGGTCGGGGTCGCCTGAGCAAGCAGAGCCCTTGGATTTAAGGTGGTTCACGGCAACGGCAAAGGTTTCGCCGGACCGAATATCCTCAAAAACCTGCGCCAGCGCCGGGCGGTTCAGGGTATCGATGAAGCGGGAGTCCACCGCGCTGGTCAGCAGCTTGTACTCGCCAACAGGCGTGACCGCTGCAGGCTTGTAGATCATCGCCTGCTTGATGGCATCGCTGCCAATCGCGCCAGTGGCGACATAAGCGTAGGTGCCCGGGCCAGCGATTTCGTTCAAGCCGTCCACCAGGTCCGCCACGGCGTAATCGGGCACTTCACCCTCGCCAAGCGGCTTGTCGTTCTCAATTTCCATCACGCCAATCACATCCGCGTCGATAATCGCGAGCGCGGAAAGGATTTTCGCGCGCTGGCGCTCCAATTCCTGCACTGTATCCGCGCCGCGGCATTCCATCGTGCCTGAAGGGCCGCAAATGAGCGCGCCGGTATCAATCGTGGTGAAGTAGTTCAGCACGTTAAAGCTGGCAACTTTCAGGGAGCCCGGCACTTCTTCCACATCCGGAGCCTCGCTGCGGAGGTTCTGAGCCCCATACAACGCGCCCGCGGTGGGCTGAATGCGGTACTTGCTGAAGTTGTAATCCATCACGCCAATCACATTGGTCAGGATGTCGCCGCCGCGGAAGAGATTATCCAGTGTAAATTCCAGACCGTTGGGATGGCGGGCGGGGTTCGGGTTGGAAGCCTCGCTGCCGTCATCCAGCAGGATGCTGTTGAGCGCGAGATTCGCGTTCCAGGTGGCAAAGCCTGTGGGGTCGGGCTCATTGACCGCGGTGAACTGCATATAGCGCTCGGTTTCCAGCACGATTTCACCGTACTGGTCAAAGTTGTAGTATTCCGCGATCACCAGTTCCTGCGGGATGACCACATACATCCCCTCCAACTTCTCAAAGTCCAGCATGCTGGCGGCGGGCAGGGCGAATTCAGTGGGTTCCACGCTGTTGCCGCTTGAGCACACCAGAATCTGGGTCACGGGTGAGAGTTCCGTCAGGTTGTACTGTTCTTTGACAGTGCCGGTCACGCGCACATGGTCGCCGACCTGCACATCGGTCAGGTAGCTGTAGATGAAGAGCCCTTCCGAGGTGGCGGGGTCGGCATCCGGGGTCGCGGACTGCATAAAGAAGCCGTTTTTGGTGCCGCTGACGTAAGCGTTGGTCTGGAAGTCCGCGGTGACAATGCCTTCGGTGGAGACAATTCCGCCGACAATCGGGCTGGTGGTGCCGCTGCCCTGGATTTCAGGGATTGGAGTGAAGGCGTCGCCGCAGCCGTAAGCCACGCTGTAGCTGAGATTGAAATTGCTTTCCATCGCGTCGGGCGGGTCTTCGGTATCATCGTCGGTCACCTGGGCTGCGTAGATTTCGAGCAGGCAGGTCTCGCCGGCGATGAAATCGCCATCCGGGTTCAAGGTGTATACCGGGTCCGCGTCGGTCACGACCGCTGTATGCACGCTGGACTGGGTGCAGGTGAGGGAGTACCAAAATTCGCCAAGGGTGACGGGTTCGGAGAAGGTGACGGTGATGTCGCCATCCGCCGCGAGTTCGCCGTTGTTCACCGGCGAGGTGCTGGCGACGTATGGGGCGGTATCCACTGCCGGAATATAGGCTTGGTTGGGCGCTCCGGGGGTGTTTACTGCTTCACCCAGGATAGGCGTGCCAGGATTTCCGGGGATGCCATAGAGGTCAAAATCGTTGCGCATCCAATCGGTCATGGTATTCGTATCAAGGCCATCCGGAATGCGTGAGGCTCCACCTGGAGTGAATGCTAGACCATCGTACAACTCCACGAGAACAGGCTGACCATAGCTTATGTCACCAGCGCCCCCATCGTTGACTGCCACTGTGTCCGTAAGCTCAGTCCAAGGCAGGACATCCAGAACGCCGTCATTATCGGTATCAAGATCATCATTGAGCGCGCCAGTGAAATTCTTTACCAGATGTAGCGACATGCTGTTGTTTGCTATGGTATTTGCTGCCAGGTTGATCAAATAGAAACCTGACGCGTCGGTGGTACCCACTGGCATCACTTCCGCGATAAGGCCTGGGTTGGCGCCGATATCGCTCTCAATCTCAAGCAATGTGTACGCGCTGTAATCAAACGCCGGCGTTCCAAGGATTTCCATGTACTCGACGTCGGGGCCGGCTGTGTTGAACGAAAACTCATTGATAACCGGTTCCAAAGTGACACAAACATAGCTGGCAGACACACTGTTTCGCGGGGTTGGCGCGGCAATTGTAAAATCTGCGCTGTTGTTGTTTGTGTCGGTGCAGCCGTTGTTGTTGCGGATGGCCGCTGTTGAGTTTGTCAGCGCTGGCGTGGCTGCTGTTTCCGAACAGTTTGCGCTTCCGTAGCCGACAACGTCAAGTGTTCCAGCTGGGCAGGTCCCATTTAATGGTGTTGTGGAATTAACTAAAGCAACTTTTCCATTTGTTCCGGACATGGGAATGGCTCCGGTAGCGTCGGGTGAGGGTAACGGAACCGTCCCCCCCGTCCCAGCTGCTTCCTGAACAAGGTAGTAATGCCCTGGTTGGATGATGCCGCTAAGCGGTGTTACTTGCCATGTACTACCGGTGGCAGACGCGTATTGGACGCTCCAACCCGTAATGTTAACAGGCGCGCCGCCTGCATTGAACAATTCAATAAAGTCATTCGTGTATGTAGCTCCAGAATTTCCACCCCCGCCATAGACCTGGCTAATGACGACGACACCAGCCGCAGCATGCGCGGGCTTGGGAAAAAATCCAGCCATCCCAATAAACAATACAAAAGCCATAATTAGATTAAAAACCTTGGAATAGTGTCTCATCGATTTTTCTCCTTTGGGTATTTGCTGATAGTTTTGAGCACAATGTCAATTCTCCAGCTGCATCCAATTTTGGGCTAGATGCAGATTCGCCAGGCTAGCGCAAACTTCGGTTCTTTATTAAATATACCATTGAAGGGGGATTATGCGGTTTTTATTCTTGGGTAAGAAATTTTTCCTCTCCCTATTGTAGTTCGTTCTTATAATATTCCTTAGAAAACTCCCCTGATTTTTGGGTTTGTTCACTTTATAAAACGTAGGTTAGTTTTTTTTAAATGAAATAAGGTGTTATTACTTAATCAAAATCCAAGAATATTGGCGTCGCATCCCGCAACCTGAAGCTCCTCCGGTGCAGCGCGCAAACCCCCATTTCCGCAATCGCTTGGCGATGCTTTTCGGTGCCGTAGCCTTTATTCTGCGCAAAGCCGTAACCCGGGAAACGCTCTTCCTCCGCCCGCATGCGCGCATCCCGCGCGGTCTTTGCCAGAATGGACGCGCAGGCAATCGTGAGCGAGCGCTGGTCGCCCTTAACCAGCGCGGTTTGGGGCAACCTTTTCTCCGGCAGTCGGAAGTAATCCACAAGCAAATGCTCGGGCGGGAGCGCGAGCCCGTCTAGCGCCCGGCAGAATGCCAGCCGGCTGGCGCGGGCGATGCCCAGGCGGTCAATCTCGTCCGCTTCCGCCCAGCCCAGCCCCCAGGCTGCGCTTTGGGACTTTATCCGTCCTTCCAGCGCTTCCCTCGCCTTCGCGCTCAGCTGCTTGGAATCCCGCGCGCCTGCCAGAGCGGCGCTTATCCTCTCAGGTTCAGCTGGCAGCACCACCGCGGCGGCATACACCGGCCCGGCCAGCGCGCCGCGGCCGGCTTCGTCCAGGCCTGCCACCAGGCGCGTGCCAGCTTCCCACAGGGGCTGCTCGAAATCCAGGTTGGGGCAATCAGGAATTAAGGCGGGGTCAAAGCGGACGCGCACGGTAAGCCCCCCGGCGGGAGTTCGCGCGGATTTTCCAGAGCTCGCTTACCAAGGCATAGGCGTCGCGCAGCGGCTTGATGCGGCTGCCTGTGCCGTAAGTCCAGGTGACGGGCACTTCCTGGACGCGGTAGCCGTTCTGTTGGGCGGCGGCCAAAACTTCCACGTCAAAGCTCCAGCCGCTCATCGTTTGCAGCGGGAAGAGCGCCTCGGCAGCCCCGGCGCTGAAACACTTAAAACCGCACTGCGTGTCCTGAATCCCGGGTACGACCCACCAGCGTACGAGCATGTTGAAAAACCGCCCGCTCCAATGCCGGTAGAAGGGTTCGCCAATCCGCAAGGCACCGGGGGCCTCGCGTGAGCCGATGGCGACGTCCGCGCCGGCTTGCATTGCTTCCAAAATGCGCGGGAGTTCTTCGAGGGGCACGGAAAAATCGGTATCAGCCATATAGCGGCAGGCGCCGCGCGCGGCCAACATGCCTGCCTTTACCGCGCTGCCTTTGCCCGCTTCTTGCAGGCTGAGCACGCGCAGTTCGGGCAGCTTTTCCAGCCAGGCGCGTGCGATGGCAGCGGTCTCGTCTTTGCTGCCGTTCTCGACCACCAGGACCTCGCACGGGTAGCTTTGCGCGCGCACGAATGCCGCAACGCGTTCCAACGCGGCAGGCAGACGCAGGGCTTCGTTGTGGGCGGGGATAATGATGGAGAGGTAGGGATTTTCCACAGGTATCTTTGAGTTTGAGTTTGTGTGCTTCAGGTCGGGGTGGGCGGACTTGAACCGCCGACCTCTGCGTCCCAAACGCAGCGCGCTAGCCGACTGCGCTACACCCCGGTGGATTGAAAGTATACTTCCAAGCGGTCGCGCGCGTCAAGCAAAGCGGTTGCCTTTGTCCTTGCGGGCGGTTGCCTTTGTCCTTGCGGGCGGTTGCCTTTGTCCTTGCGGGCGTGTTTGTTCGTCATCGCGAGCGCATTTTTCTGTCATCGTTAGCGCATTCATCCGTCATCGCGAGCGCATTTTACTGTCAGCCTGAGCGTTAGCGAAGGATCTTTCTGTTCATGCAACATCTCCCGCTGGTATCGACGCGGAAATAGGTGCCCGGAAGGTCACCTGCCCCTCGCGGTGAGGACACCGGCTGGACCAAAGGAACGCAGGCGGATTGCCATCGCGAGCGCGTTTGTCCGTCATCGCGACGCGCGGCGATCTCCCTGTCGAAAATACAAGATTCTTCACTTCGGCTTGTACCCTTTAGGGCATCAGAATGACAAAAAATTCGTCATCCTTAGCGCAGCGAAACGATACCCAAAGGGTACTTTGTCTCCTCACGCGCAAACAGGGAGATTGCTTCAGTCGCTCTCGCTCCTTCGCAACGACGAATCCAACATCATCGCGAGCGCAGCGATACCCCGCGTGCACACAGGCAGATTGCTTCAGTCGCTGGCGTTCCTTCGCAACGACGAATCCAACATCATCGCGAGCGCAGCGATACCCCACGTGCATGCAGGCAGATTGCTTCAGTCGCTCTCGCTCCCTCGCAACGACGAATCAAGCGTCATCGCGAACGCAGCGAAGCGATACCCCCGCGTGCACACAGGCAGATTGCTTCGGTCGCTGGCGCTCCTCCGCAACAACGAATCAGGCGTCATCGTGAGCTTGCGAAACGACACCCCCACGTGCAAACAGGGAGATTGCCGCGGTCGCTGGCGCTCCCTCGCAACGACAAAAGAATTGGCATCCCAGGCGCGCTCCTATCCCTGCGCGGTGTGGACATCAGTACAAAACCGCATCGTCGGGAGCAAAAGCATGTTCCCATCCGCAGAGGGGGTATAATCCCGCCTATGGATGCTCTCAGGCGGGCTCTACTGATCCTCACCGCAGCGCTGCTCTTCACACTCCTGGGCGCCTGCGCGTCCGAGCTGAAAACTCCGCCACCCCAACTCCCCCTCACCTTCCGGACTGTCACCCCGCTGCCCGAACCAACGGTTCACTTCACCGCCAGCACGCCCGTCCCCGCGCCTACCCAAAGCCCAGCGCCCTCTCCTACCTCCCTTCTACCCACGCTTTCCTACATGCGCGGTTGGATGGTCTCCGACCAAATCTCCGGAGAGCCGCTCGAGGAAGTGCTGCCGTTCTGGGCTTACCTGCCGCCTGGTTATGGGCAAAACCCCGACCAGCGCTACCCCACTCTGTACTTACTGCACGGCCTGAACTTCGACGAAAACCAATGGAAGGAGCTGGGGCTGGCCGGGACAATGGACACCCTGATTGCCGCGGAAAAAATACCGCCCTTCATCGTCATCCTGCCGCGCATCCCCAACATCTCCACCTATCCCTCCAGCTACAACGCACGCATTTTTGCCAACATCCTGGTCCCCTACGTGGATTCGCGCTATCAGACCCTGCCGGAACGCTCTTACCGCGCGATTGGCGGGCTCTCCCGCGGGGCTGCCTGGGCGCTGCGCATCGGTTTGCAGGATGGCGAGCTCTTCAGCCGCATTGGTCTGCACAGCCTGTCCATGAGCGGCGAAGAAATCAACACCTGGGTGAGCGAAATAAACGCGCTTGACCCGCGGGAGCGACCAGCGCTTTATCTGGATGCGGGCAGCGGGGACGAAGATCAGGATTCCGCGATGTTCCTCAGCTACCAGCTCAACCGCGAAAGCATCCCGCACCTCTTCATCCTGGTGGAAGGCGAGCACAGCGCTGATTATTGGGCCCAGCACCTGCCCGACTACCTGAGCTGGTACAGCAGCGAGTGGTAGTCCCCTTTTCGTGCGCGCGCAGGGATTCCTATCGGATTCTGCAGTAAAATAGAATTAACAAGGAAATAATTCGTTCCTGATACCAGAAGACTTAAACCACACCCGCACACGAACAAGAAAGGAACACCCCTATGTACCAAAAATTAATTCTGATTGGCAACCTCGGCAGAGACCCCGAAATGCGCTTCACGGCGGACGGAAAACCTGTGACCTCTTTCAGCGTGGCCACCAGCCGCAAGTACAAGGAAAGAGAAGAGACCACCTGGTTCCGCATCACCGTGTTTGGACCCCAGGCGGAATCCTGCAACCAGTACCTGAAAAAAGGCTCCAAGGTCCTCGTGGAAGGGCGCCTGAACCCCGACACGAACGGCTCCCCCAAGGTTTACCAGAAGAAAGACGGCAGTTGGGGCGCCAGCTATGAAGTGACCGCTCAAAACGTGCGCTTCCTCAGCTCCAACCGCAGCGAAGAGGGCAGTTTCGAGGAGGACGTTCCCGGGGATGAGGACGTACCGTTCTAGGAGCGCCCATGCCAGATATTAAACCTCTCAGTCTGCGCCTTCCAGACGATTTGAAACCGCTCTTTGCCAACGTCGTCCGCGCAGCGCACACCCCAGGGGAGTTTATCCTGGATTTTTCCGCCGTCCTGCCCGGGAAAGAATCCCCGGTTGTGGACGCCCGCGTGATTCTCTCCCCATTGGGCGCCAAGCTGCTGCAGCAGGTGCTAAACGAGAATATTCACCGCTACGAGAGCAACTTCGGCGAAATTCGGCTTCCCAGCCCGCCGCATTCCCTCGCGGACGACCTGTTTAACCAGGTCAAGAACCCCCCACCGGAAGGCAGTTGAGATGAGCGATTTGGACCGAATTTCTGACCAGATCCGACTGGAATTTGACCGGAAAACAACCCGGCGCGACGCCGCCCTGGCCCAGGCGCGCAAACTGACCCGCCACGCCTCGCTGGCTATTCGCGCTATTCACCGCGAGGACGAAGCCGAAGCCGAACGGGAGCTGCAAAGCGCCCGGGAACTGGCCCGCGACCTGCGCGAGGGCTTGAAAGACGACCCCGACCTGTATTTCGCCGGCTATACGCAAGACGCGCTCAAGGAATACGTCGAAGCCGAGCTGACTGTGGCGCTCATCCTGAACCACCCCCTGCCCACTCCGGCAGACCTCAGGGCGGAATTCCCGGCCTACCTGGCTGGCCTGTCTGAAACGCTGGGCGAGCTGCGCCGGCGCTGTCTGGACCTGCTGCGCCCGGGCTATTCCAGCGAGGTGGAACGCCTGCTGATGTGGATGGACGACATATTCACCCAGCTGGTCACGATGGATTACCCGGACGCGATTACCGATGGTCTGCGCCGCCGCACCGACCTCGCGCGCGGCATCATCGAGCGCACCCGCGCGGATATTACGCTCAGCTTCAGGCAGAGCGAGCTGGAACAGGCCCTCACCCGGCTCTCTGAACAGCTGAACAGTGAAATTGACTGATGCGCGTCCTGCGCGCCTCTGAACTGGGCAGTTATCTCTACTGCGCGCGCGCCTGGTGGTACCAACGCCAGGGCGTGCCTTCCGAAAACCAGGCGGAACTTAAGACTGGAACGAACTTTCATCAGCAGCACGCCCGCGGCGTGCTGCTGTCTTTCCTCTTGCGGGCGGCAGCGCTGTTCCTTTTAATTCTTGCATGCGCGCTATTCATCCTGAAGGTGGCGCGGTGACCGACTGGCTCTGGATTCTCCTGCTCTTGCTCGCTGCAGCGCTCCTGTTTTTCTGGTCAGCGCGCAAACGCCGTCAGGCCGGACTACCGCGCGGAAGAATCGTCTACGCGGATACAGACGCCTGGCAAAAGCTGCCCGCCCCGCTCTTCGACGCCGACCTGCGTCTGACCGGCAAGCCCGATTACGCGGTGGATATCGGCGGCGGAGTGCGCGTGCCCGTGGAAGTGAAGAGCGCCCCCGCCCCAGCCGAACCCTACGACAGCCATGTGATGCAGTTGGCAGCCTACTGCCTGCTGCTGGAACGCGAAACCGGGCAGCGCCCACCTTATGGGCTGCTGCGCTACCGCGACCGCACCTTCCAGGTCGATTACACACCCGCTCTGGAAGAAAGCCTGCTGAACCTCATCACCAGCATCCGCGCGGCAGAGAACTGCCCGGACGTACCCAGGCGTTCCCACGCGCAAGCTTCCCGCTGCCGGGCTTGTGGGTACCGCCAGCACTGCACGCAGCCGCTGGAATGAGCCGCGCGAGCCTGCACTGGCATTCCTGACGCTTACGCTTCCTCCGTTCAATTTGACAGCCCTGACTGTCTCGGTTATGCTTATTTAGCGTCCGGGCGGGACCGGCGCGGCGGAGCCCTGCGAACCCCGTCAGGTCCGAGAGGAAGCAGCGGTAAGGAGGTCGCTTCGGGTGTTGCCGGCAAACCTGCCCGTACGCTTTTAATTCACAATGAACACGAAACCATCTGAAACCCCACCTGTTTGCTCCTACGAAGGTTCTGATTATCAGCGCACTTTCTGGGATACCGGTGAACGCGCTTATGAAGACGCGGTTGAACAAGTCGCGCTCAAACGTTTGCTGACCAAGCCGGGCAAACTCCTGCTGGAACTGGGTGCTGGTGCCGGACGCAACACAGCGCGCTACACCGGCTTTGAACGCGTCGTCCTGCTGGATTACTCGCGCACGCAGCTGCTGCAGGCGCGCGAGCGGCTGGGCGAAGACCCCCGCTACCTGTTCGTTGCCGCGGATATCTATAAGCTCCCCTTTGTGGACGGTCTGTTCGACGGCGCCACCATGATCCGCACGCTGCACCATATGGCGCAGCCCGGCCTGGCGCTCGCGAGCGTGCGTCGGGTGCTTGCTGAAAACGCGCAGTTCCTGCTGGAATTTGCCAACAAACGCAACCTGAAATCCATTCTGCGCTATTTCACCGGCAGGCAGCAGTGGAATCCATTTTCCCCACAGCAGGTGGAATTTGCGGCTCTAAATTTTGATTTTCACCCGAAATCGGTCCGGCGCCTGTTGAAAGAAAACCACTTTAGCATCGAAAGACAGCTGAACGTGTCCCAATTCCGGGTTTCCTGGCTAAAGCGGCACGTCCCGCTCAAAGCCCTGGTTGCCCTGGATTCGGCTCTGCAATGGACCGGCGCGTTCGCGCAGTATTCTCCCAGCGTTTGGACGCTTGCCAGAGCCTCAGGCGCGCCCGCGCCATCTTCTCAGGGCGGCTTTTTCGCCTGTCCGGTTTGCGGCAGCGCCCTTCCGGAAGTGAACAGCTCCCAAACCTGCCCGCAGTGCGCTCATCATTGGTCCTATGCGGATGGCATCCACGAATTCCGCACCAACCCGCAAGCCTGAGAGCCCCTCATCCGTTCGCCAGGCCGCACTGCTGCTTTTACTCGCCGGGCCTGGCCTGCTCTCCGGCTGCAACCTGCCCTCTACCGGGCTTAACCCCGCTACCGCTACACTGATTTCAGCACGCCACACTCAGGTGGCGCGCAGCCAGCGCGGCGTGGTGGCTTTGAACCTGGACGGGGACTGCGACGAGGGCACCGGTTGGGTGCTGCTTAATCTGCACCTGGCTGCGGAGGAAAGAGTTCCAGCAGACGCCTGGGTGGAGGCAGACACCCCGCCTGGGCATCCTTCCTGCGAAGGCGGCGTTTCAACCGGCACGCATCTGCATTTTGCCCGCAAGTACAACGGCGAATGGATTCCAGCCGAAGGTCCGCTGCCGCTCGTGCTGTACGGTTGGCAGGCGTATGCCAGGGTTTCCGGTTACGGCGGCTGGCTCATCCGGGACGGGCAAACCGTGCTCTCCAGCGCTAGCCGCGAGCCTGCCTCTGAAATCCGGCGGGGTCCTTAGCTTACTGTTGGGCTTTCACCGGCACCGACGCGGCTTCTTCCGCTGCCGGCTTTCTTTTCCCCCAAAACCAGATATAGTACATCACTACCGAGACAAGGTAGAACAGAATGGTGACACCAAAGGACGGACCAAATCCATAGTTCACCTGGAAATAGCCGCTGAGTGTGGGGCTGAACGCCCAGCCAAAATTGCTCGCCATGGTCGAAAGGCTGGCCACCATCGCGCGCGATTCAGGTTCCACGTGTTCCATCGTAAAAGTTGTGTAGACCGGACCGCTCATATTCATCAGCACCAGGCGCACGTAGTACGCTACCGCCGCCACGGGGAAAAGAGGGGAGAAGCCGAGCAGCGCCAGGAACGGAATAGACAGTCCCTGCGTCGCCACCACCACTTGAATCTTCCCGAAGCGTTCCGCTAAAGCTGGAGCCAGGAGCAGGCCAATGCCCATCGCCAGGGAGCCCCAGGCAAACAAAATCCCGATGGATGCGTCTGAAAGTTGGTGCACGTTGCGGAAAAACACATTCATAAAAGGCATGATCATCCCCGCTCCGACGGAAGTCAGCAGCAATGGCAGGATCAGGCGGGTCAATTCGCCGGGCTTCCGCCGCATATAGGAAAGCGGAGCGAAAGAAGCGCGGTCGGAGCGCTTTTGTTTTTGCTGGCGGATAAGAAAGATAGGGATGAGTGAAAAAACCACCCCGAGCGTAACCAGCGCCAACGCGCCGCTGTAAGCCTGCGGGCTGGTTGGCAGAGCGCCCAGGCTCTTTCCGATCCAGGTAGGCAAAATTCCGCCCAACCACTCCCCGATCGAAACGGCGGTCATGCGCAAGCCGGAACTGAAACTGAACAGGTAGGTGCGTTCCAGCTCGCCGCTGTTTTCCATCAGGAAAGGTCCCATCGCGACGGCCGCCAGTGATTGAGAGAAGCCGATTACGATGTTCATCAGCAGAAACATGGGCAGCGAGGGGAATAGAATCATCAGCAGGATGGCCGCGCCAACCGCCCCTTGCCCGATTACAAAAGCGAGTTTCCTCCCGATGCGGTCAGCAAAATAACCGACAGGCAAAGCCACAATCAGGGAGGTCGCGCTGCGGGCGGTCACCAGGTTTCCGAGCACCGCTTCGTTGTAATCAAGACTGAGTACGTAGAAATTAAACAGGAGCTGGTAAATTCCGATGGCAGCTCCATAAATCATGATGCCAATCAGGTACTTGCGCGCGTTCGGGCTGAACGCTTTCACGCGAGCGAGATACGTCCTTAGCACGGAGCCGTCCCGCCCGCCAGCGGATGTTTTGGGAGCTTTCACGGGATTATTCGCTGACAAAGCGGGTAAGCAGGTTCCAGGCGCTCTCAAAACCCTCAAAACGGGTGGCGTAAAATCGCTCGCCTTCAGGAGAGATGATAACCTGCACCATGCCAGCCATGCGCAGTTCCATCAGGTGATGGTTCACCGTAGGTGGACGCAAGCGTAACATTCGCGAAAGATGCGCGGCAGTTTGCGGGGTGTGCGCGAGTGAGCGCAAGATGCGCAGGCGTGTAGGTTCCGCCAGCGCCTTAAGTCCGCGCAGCAGGGAATCCGGCACAATATCCCCCGGGATCAGCGCCATTTCTTCGGGTCTGGCGCCAAATATCACCAGCTTGGTACTTTTGTCCAGGTCTTCGGTGAACAGGAACGGCGCACCCCAAAAGGACGGAGCGAGGTAGAGCTTTTGCATAGCTGCGATTTCCTCCCAATGTACGCCGGAGGAAAGTTCCTCCAGCATCGCGATCAACGGGAGGGTACCGGCGCGCATCTGAGCATACGAAAGCTCCTGCCGCAGGGCGGGCCAGATGCGCTGCTCTTCCTCATAGAAGAAAGACTCCGCGTAGGCTTTCAGCGCGTGCAGGTATTGGTGCCCGTATTGCTCGCGGTGAGCCCAGACGCTGTGAATAAGGTCCAGCAAAGTCGGGGTCATGTTGCGGGAATGTCTGGCGTAATCCGCGCTGATAATTTCTTTTTCCGCTGGGGTCCATTTGCGGCGAGGAGTAGTTTCGCGGAAGATGCCCTTTAGCTCTTCAGGGGTTTCATAGCGCAGGGTCAGGGCTTCAAGGCGCTTCCCCGCTGGAATCTCTTCCAATGCGCGCAGCACCGCGGCGGTATCCTTTGGAGCGGGCGCGGAAAAAAGGAACTGCAAGGGGAGAAAATCAATCTGCCAAAAGTCCTCCAGTACCTGACGGTCTTCGGCAGGGAGCCTGGAACGGACGCCTGCGGCCCAGGAGGCGCGCAGCCCGACCCGGTCCGGCTCATAGATAGCAAGTTGGCTGATGAACAGGTCGTAGCCCGTGCTCAGATCCCAGTTAAGTTTGGAGTAAGAATGTGATGCCATAGTACGCTGTCCCAAAATAGATAATTGTCTCTATTATTAGCCAAATGTCTAATAAGTCAAGAGTTTGTCTGCCGCATGCCAGCCTGCTAATGGCACTCTTCAGGCAAAAAGGAGGCCTGCGCCAGGGGCCTATGGAATTCTCGGAGTCCAAAAATCATGTACAATTAAATTACGATTGTGAGGGAGAATGCCAAACATTCTGGATTATCTGGACTGGCGCGGGGACCTGGAGTTCCAGTACGACCCGCTTAACGAGGTGGACAACCTGGTTTTCTCGGTGCTGTCCTATTTGGATTTCGCCGGCGCGGTGCCAACCACCGAGGAAACCGGCTCTGTTTCGTTGGCGGACGCGACCGAAACCATTAAGCAAATGCCGGAACAGATTACCGCTCCAATCACCAGCGTGTTCTTTTCGCGCCTGCCGCTGCTGCTGGAAAAATGCGCCAGCTCCGCGCGCTACCGGGATGTGCGCCTGTCGCACTATATTAACCGGGTTTCCTTCGACGAGGCTGAACAATTTTCCGCAGTGGTTTTTACCGTGGAAGAAAACATCCATTTTGTCGCCTTCAGCGGCACCGACGACACCCTGATCGGTTGGAAAGAAGACCTGGAAATGAGCTTCCGCGATGCGGTGCCGGCGCAGCGCAGCGCGGTGGAATATCTTGAACTGGTCATGTCGCACCTGCCGGGCGTCTTTTACCTGGGCGGGCATTCCAAAGGCGGAAACCTGGCTATCTTCTCCGCAGCAAATATCCCCGCCGACATGCAGCCCGGCATCGTGCTGATTTACAACAACGACGGTCCCGGCTTCCAACGCTCTGTGATTAACAGCCCCGGCTACCAACGCATCGCGAATAGAATTATCACCTTCATCCCGCAATCTTCGGTGGTGGGCATGCTGCTGGACCAAAGCGGGCTCTACCAGGTGGTCGACAGCACTGAAACCGGCTTGATGCAGCACAATGCTTTCTCGTGGGAAGTTATCGGACGGAGCTTTGTATATCGGGAAGGCCTTTCCGACAGCAGCGTCAAGTTTATTACCGCGCTGCGTGAATGGCTGGATGCTGTGCCTCTTGAGGAGCGCGAAGAATTCACCGAGGCACTATTCACCATTCTGGAAGCGACGGGCGCCCGAACGTTAAAGGAATTCACGCAGGATAAGCTCGCCACCGCCAAAGCCATGATCGCTTCCTTTAAGCAGTTAGAGCCTGAAACCCAGACGCTCCTGAAGACCCTGCTGGAAACCTTCTTTTCTGAAATTCAGAAATTACTGCGCAGCTCCATCACGGAAGGCATCAGCGGCCTGATCACGCGCACTTTCTCGCGTAAGCGCCTGCCTTTCTGAACGCCGCGGCTGGCGCCAGGCGCAGTTTGGCTCGCGATTTCCGCCTGGTGAACATTTGCCTGGCGTTCATCACCCCTGATGGGGACAAGTTTCAATAGCAATACCTTCTCGGCAGAAAACAAGTTTCTTCCGCGCTCGCAGGAGGATAAAACCAGGCTCGCGCTGTCCCATAATTTGTTAGCGCGAATGTTTGCCCGCGAAGTAAGGAGGGGCAGCAGATGCGGCAATCTTCATCGCCGCCTGCGCGTTCCTGCGGACTGCCTGGCAAAATTCAAGCATCACACTGCGGCAAAGCCATGCAGGCTGCGCTCCAGCTGTGATAAGATTAATGTGAGCGCCATCAGTAAAAAAGGATTGAAGAAGGAATGAATAACAACCAGGTCACGCAATTCAGCAAAGAGGAAAAGATCGCCGGCCTGATTGAGCAGATTAGCGCTTATATCGAGCAATTCCACGGCGGTTCCGTGGAATTGGTCTCAATCGAAGGCGACCTGGTGAAAGTGCGCCTGGGAGGCGCTTGTGAATGCTGCCCGCTGCTGCCAGCCACGCTGCAGGGTTGGGTCGCGGGAACTATCCACCAGTTTTTTCCGGAAATGACGCTTGAAGCAGTAGCGTAAGGACGGCTTTACAGGCTGCTTGCTCCGCCCTGAGTGGCAGCAGCCTGCATTTCCTTTTGTACGGTTTCATAGAGCGTATCGCCGCGGATTTCTTCCAGAGTATAGCAGACAGCGCCCATCTGGTCTGCCAGTTCCTGCGCCAGCCCCTGGTCAAAGGCTTTTTTCTCCATATTTATCACCACACTGTGGATATTTTTCTTGGAAAACAGGCCGGCAAGCTCCCGGATTTCTTCCTTGACGGGTTTTTTCCCCAATGGAACATTTCCCGCGCCGTCGGTGAGCACAATCAGCAGCGGCTGCACATCCGGATGCAGGATGCGCTCGCGGGTAATCACCTCGTATGCCATCACCAGTCCAGCCGCCAGGGGCGTTTTGCCGCCCACCGGGATATCCGCCAGCGCTCGCTGTGCCAGCAGAACAGAGTTGGTCGGGGCGAGCACCAGCGTGGCACGGTCTTTCTGGAAGACCACCAGCCCCACCCGGTCGCGCCGTTGGTAAGCGTCGTTCAGCAGGGATAAAATCGCGCCTTTGGTGGCTGTCATTCGCTCTGCCACCGCCATAGACCACGAACCGTCCACCAGAAAGAGAATCAGGTTGGCGGTTTTCTTCACGCGTACTTTTTTCTGATAATCATTGGGGCGCACCGCGAATGCGATTTGTTCCTGCGCGCGGAGTTCGCCGCGGTCTTTCTGGAACGGCGCGGCAGCCCGGAAGGTGGCGTCGAAAGCCAGGTCATAAGCCTTATAAGGGGAAGGTCGCGCCTGAATATAGCGCCCGCGCTTGCGGTCGGTATAGGTTTCAGAACGTCTGCCCCCATGTTTGCGCACCATCTCATCCAGGGGGGTATCCAGGGAACGGGCATCAAATGTTTCGCCTGGCTTTACCACCGCGCCCCCATCCCACCAGCGCGGGTTCAATTCAGTGAATACCTGCTGCTGTCCTTCGCCGACCGGAATCAGCGGGTCATCCGGGTCGAGGCTTACGGGTCCATCCAGGCTGTCAGTTTTTTTTTACCCTCTTCGTCCTCTGCCGGCAGTCCTTCTTCATCGCTGAGCGCCTGCCCCTTTAATTGTTCAATCCGTTCCTCCAGCGCTTCCACCCCCAGGTCGGATTTGCGGAAAGGACCGGACTTCACGCGGTGCGGCAGCGCCAGTTCGGCTGCCAGGGCGATGTCGCTCTGGTTGATGCGCGCGCGCCCGTCAAAGGCAGCCTGAGCGCGGGCGGCTTTCAGGATGACCAGGTCAGCGCGGTGCCCATCCACTTCCATGGAAGAGGTCAGGTCGGCGATAATCAGCAGGTCCCGGGTGGTATACGCCACTGAGTCTACCAATTGGCGCGCTTTTTGGATTTGCGCGGAGAGAGCCTGTTCCTGCGGCAGCCATTCCTGGCGGAAGCGTTCTGCGTCCTGTTCAAAGGCGACGTTGCGCTGCATGATTTCCACGCGGGAGCGCGCGTCCAGAATGCCGCGGATTTCCACGGATAAGGCAAAACGGTCCAGCAGCTGTGGGCGCAGGTCGCCTTCTTCCGGGTTCATCGTGCCCACCAGGATAAAGCGCGCGGGGTGGCTGAAAGAGATGCCTTCGCGCTCCACAATGTTCATGCCCATCGCGGCGGAATCCAGCAGAATATCGACCACGTGGTCGTCCAGCAGGTTCACCTCGTCAATATAAAGCAGCCCGCGGTTAGCAGCCGCCAAAACGCCGGGCTCAAAATGCCGCTCGCCCTTCTGGATGGCGCGTTCAATATCCAGCGTGCCCACCACGCGGTCTTCGGTGGCGGAAACTGGCAGGTTGACGAAAGGCGTCGGGCGCATCACGGAAGGCAGCGGCTGGTCCGAAGCAGCAGCGCGCTCCAGGCACTCCGTGCACCAATGGCTGGGGTCTTGCGGGCTGCAGCCAAAGCGGCAGCCTTCCACCACAGCTTCTTCCGGCAGCAGCGCCGCCAGAGCGCGCGCCGCGGTGGACTTTGCCGTTCCGCGTTCGCCCCGTATCAGCACTCCACCGATGCGTGGATAAACGGCGTTCAGGATGAGCGCTCTGCGCATGCGGTCCTGCCCGACAATCGCTGAAAATGGATAGATGACACGTTGATTCATGAAAATTATTCCTTCACGGCAGTAAGTTTACCACGCGCGAAAATTTAATACAGCCCGCGTCAAGCGCAGGCTGTACATCTCCGAGGAAGCTCCAATGGGCAATCCCGCCCCTGCGGACTCGCGGTTTTCAGGCGTCCATGCGCTCCAGGATATGCGTTACAGAGGTAGAACCCGTGCCTGCCAGCGACTGTATCATCCCGAAGCGCGCGTGCGGCACCTGGCTTCCGCCAGCTTCCCCGCGCAGCTGCAGAGAGGCTTCCACCGCCTGGTATATGCCAGCCGCCCCAAGCGGGTTGCCGCGCGCCTTGTGCCCGCCCAGCGTGGCCACCGGCAGCGAGCCGGTCAAGAGCAGGCTGCCATCGCTGGCCAATTTCCAGCCCTGTCCGCGCTGCGCGAAGCCGGCGGCTTCCAGAGATAGAATGGCGTGCAGCGTTGTGATGTCCGAATACTCAAAAAAGTCGATATCCGCCAGGCTGATGCCTGCCT
>JBCFBH010000011.1:3516-37042 GCA_038562595.1 Anaerolineaceae bacterium | reverse complement strand
CCAGGTAAACGCGGTTCATTACGGCAGCTTTCGTCAAGTGCTTCCTCGTTGTTGCCCAAGTCTATTCCGCCAGGTCGGATGTGCAGTGCGGGCAGCGCACCGCTTTCACCGGGATTTTCGTCTGGCAGAAGGGGCACAGTTTTTCGGTTGGCTCCGCGTCTTCTGGGGCTTCGTCTTTGTTTAACTTGGCGGTCCCTTCTCTTAGCTTCTGGATGCCTTTCACCAGCAGGAAGACGCTGAACCCGATGATGACAAAGTTAAGGAGGGTCGTGATGAAATGCCCGTAAGCTATCACCACAGCGCCCTGCTCCTTGGCGGCTGCCAGGGTTGTGTGCGGAGCTAATTCCACCGCCTTACGGTTCAACTGGATGTAAAGGTCGGAAAAGTTCACATTGCCCAGCAATAAGCCCAGCGGTGGCATAAGCAGGTCATTGACCACGCCATTGACCACCGAGCCAAATGCGCCGCCAATGATGACCCCGATTGCCAGGTCCAACGCATTGCCTTTCATGATGAAACTCTTGAATTCTTCAAATAATTTTTTCATGACAATCTCCAGTAAAATCCTGACACGATTATAACCTTTCCCTTCGCCATAAAATCATTTCAACGTTGCGGTTTACTGTATAATATGCCTAGTCTAGATCAGAGAAAAGAGGATTCCATGGACGACAAACCCAATACCAACCCGCAAGAAGCACCCGAAGAAGCCGCGAAATCCGCCGGCGATGAATGGCAGCAAATACCATCAGCTTCCGCTGAGGAATGGAGCAAGGATATCCCTGCAGCCCCAGCCCCTCCGGAGGTTCCGACTGAGACCGACCGCTGGGGCGCTGCGCAGCCCGATGCGACTGAGGACCCCGGGCGCTGGTCTGGCGAACTTTACACCCCCGGCGCTGAAGCCTCCCAGGAAGTTCCCCCCGCCCAGCCGGCTGAATCTGTGGTCGTGGACGTTCCCCCGGTTGGAAGCGCCGCCCAGGCAGCCGCGCCTGAGAAGAAGAAATTCCCGGTATGGGCGATAGTCCTGATTGTGCTGCTCGTGCTGGCGTTGTGCTGCGTATGCCCAATTCTAATTTTCCTGGGCGTTTTCCAGGCAGTCTGGCAATCCTCTGCGTTGCTGCTCCTGCTGGTCTAAAACGTTAAATTGTCAGCAAAAACTGCCTCGACCGGGGCAGTTTTTTTGATTTTCCAACGTACAGTTTACTTTTTCAGCGACCAGACCGCCGTCAGCCGCTCCCACTCCGGGATGCTGAGGGTCTCCGCGCGCCGCTGAGGGTCCAGCTCCGCGCTGGCGAGCAGCTGTTCAGTTTCGCTCGCAGGAATCCCCATGCCGGCTGAAAGCGCGTTGCGCAGGGTTTTCCGCTTCTGCGAGAAGCCGGCGTGCGCCAGCTTAAAGAAAGCGTCAAGCGCATCCAGCGCGATGAGCGGCTGCGGGTACAATGCGATGGAAAGTACCGCCGAATCTACACTCGGCGCGGGGTAAAAGCAGCCGGAAGGGATATGCGCCTCGATGCGCGGAGCGCCAAAAACCTGCACGGACAGCGCCAATAAGCTGAGTTTGCCGTCCTTTGCGCAAATCCTCTCCGCCACTTCCTGCTGCACGGTCAGCACCATGCGCGCTGGCCGTGTTTCCGCCTCCAGCAAGCGGCGGATAATCGCGGAGCTGATGTAGTACGGAATGTTCGCGACGACGAGATAGCCTTCGCCCGGAATCAGCTCCTCAAGCGGAAGTTTGAGCACATCCCCTTCCACTACGCGGACGTTTTCGTAGGCGTTCAGCACTTTTGTGAGCGGGAGGATCAGATTGCGGTCGAGTTCTACCGCAACCACCTGCCTGGCAGTCTGTGCCAGCAGGACTGTAAGGCTGCCCACACCGGCGCCGATTTCCAGCACGGCATCGTTCTCGCGAATCCCAGCCGCCAGCATCACCTTCTCCAGCCCCTTCGGGTCCACCAAGAAGTTCTGACCGAGAGATTTTTTGGGCTGCAGCCCATACTCCCGCAGCAGCGCGTGGGCGTTCAGATACTGACGGTTCACGGCAGCACCACGGGAATATAGCCGGGGATGGGCGTCAGGAAGTACAGCGTCGTCCAGAAATGCCAGCTTTCGTAATTGCTGTCATCAAATCCAAGGTCGATCCAGTATCTTCCAGGTATGCCGCCGCCAGTATCCGCGATAATGCCGCGTCCGTACCCTGGCACATAAACCGGCTGCAGCTTCATCCCCAGGTACCAGGCGCGCGTCACAGCAATGATGCCTTTGGTAAGTGGAATACCGGAGGCTGTGCCGGTGCCACCGCCTTGCGAACTGGGTTTGTACGAAGTAGCGTAAACGCTGACCTTCCGCCAATATTCAATGGTCTCACCGTTAATCGTCTCGGTGCGCACCACCACTTTGGTGCCGCGCCCCAACACGCCGTCTTCAGGGTCGCTGGCCTTCCAAGGTCCGTCGCTGCGGCTCCCCGTTTCGACGCCGTCTTCCAGGCGCAGACGTTCGCGCGTGACCACCAGTCCGATTTGACCGGGCACCAAGACCGAGATGGTGTCCAACTCGGCGTCCGGGTCATCCGCGTAGCTGTTGTTGTAGGCAGTTTCCTCGGTTTGCAGCAGGATTTCCTCGCTCACGCGCACAATCCGCATCTGTCCGTCCGCGGGGACGGGCTGGTTTTCGTCCGGCTGGGAATAATCAAGGTTCTGCAGCGGCAGTCCCAGGTCTCGCAGCGCTTCGCCGACACTTTCCGCCGCGCTCAGCCCGGAATATTGCTGGCCGCCGACCTGAATGCTCATCTCGCGCGCAAGGCGTACGCTAACCGTGTTCTGCGCCGTCAATACAGTATCGGTAGGCTGTGACAGCGCGTCTTCCGGGCGCAACCGGATGCCGGCTTCATCCAGGGCAGCGCCTAAAGTTGGCTGTTGGGTGAAAAATACGCGCGTTTGGGTCTCAAACTGCAAATCCACTCGTTTGGCAGGCACAAATTCCAGCTGCAAGTCCGCCCCAGGCGGAAGAGGCTCGGTTGGGTTCAGGCGCCTGCCCTCCCAGAACAGCCAATCTTCGGGGAACCAGGTCAGCCCGGCCTGGGCTAACAGATTCGCGGGCAGCGTTTCCGCGGAAAGTATCTTCGTTGACTCATCCCCAACCCGAACCGTGACCGGGCGCGCTTGATTCAGCACGATTGTCCTGTGGGTCAGGTTTAACCTGGCCGGGGCGGGGAAAATTTCATCCTCAGGCTGCAAGCTGTACCCGGCAGCTTGCAAAAGCTGACCGGAAGTGAACGCCAAAGCGCGCGCTTCCCGCTTTCCGCCGTTCACAAGCAGGGTAAATTCACCGAAAAATTGCGCGAGAATCAGAATTATCCCAGCCAGGACGAGCAGCAAGGGGAGCAAAAGGCGGTAAAACTTCGGTTTGGGCGGGGTTTCGTTTTGCATCTTTTTTCGCAGTATATCACAGCGCCGCGGGCTGCTACTCCCGGCCGTTCTGCAACTTACGCAGCACCCGCACCAGTACCTCCTGCCAGCTTTCATTGGCCAAGCCGGCCAGGTTTATCCAATACGCGTTTTTCCCTGCCCGCGCGCTGGGGTCCACCTCGCGCAAGCCGCGCTGGGATGTGCCTTTGGGCAGGGGCGGGTAGCTCAGCAGCAGCTGGTTGTTGATGATGCTGATGGATTCCAGACCAGCATTTTCTCCAAGTATCTTGATTTTCATCTGGAACAACAAATCTTTGACGCCTTGCGGGGGTTCGCCAAATCGGTCGGCGAATTCAATTTCCGTCGAGACCAGGTCCTCTTCGCGTCGCAGTGAAGCGATCCGGCGGTATAGCGTCAGGCGCAGTTCCTGGTCGGGGATATAGCTGGCAGGAATTTCGCTGGAAAGGGGCAAATCGATATTTATCGTTAGGCTGGCCGCGTCCAACCAGGGCAGACCGCTTTCAGGCTCGCTTTCCAATCCGGATTCTGCCCGCAGCAAGCGCACTGCCTGCGAGAGCAGCCGCGTGTAGAGCTGGAAGCCTACCGCGGCGATGTATCCGGATTGGCGGGTGCCCAGCAAGTCGCCCGCGCCGCGCATTTCCAGGTCGCGCATGGCGATGGCGTAACCCGCGCCAAGCTGAGAATTATCCGCCAGCACCTCCAGGCGTTCCTGGCCTTCGGGCGTGGGTTGGTGGCGCGTGCTGCGGAACAGGTACGCAAACGCCCGCTGCGCGCCGCGCCCCACCCTGCCGCGAAGTTGGTACAACTGCGCCAGCCCAAAGGTGTCCGCCCGGTCGATAATCAGGGTGTTGGCATTCGGGATATCCAAACCGGACTCGATGATGGAGGTGCACAGCAGGATATCGTATTGACCCGATGTGAAGGCGTGCATCACGTCTGCCAGCTGTTCCTCGTCCATCTGCCCATGGGCAATCCCGATGCTGGCTTCAGGCACCAAATTTTGCAGGTGGTTATACACCGCGGGGATGGACTGCACGCGGTTGTGCACAAAGAACACCTGTCCGCCGCGGTCCAGTTCGCGGATGACCGCCTCGCGCACCAGTTTCGGGTCGTACGGCCCAATGTGCGTGATAATCGGCAGCCGTTCTTCGGGCGGGGAGTTGATGTTGGAGATATCCCGCACGCCGGTCAGCGCCATATAGAGCGTGCGCGGGATAGGCGTCGCAGTCAGGGTGAGCACATCCACGGAGTTGCGCAGCCGCTTGAGGTGCTCCTTATGCGAGACGCCGAAACGCTGTTCCTCGTCGATGATGACCAATCCAAGGTCGCTGAACGCCACATCGCTGGAGATGAGGCGGTGCGTGCCAATGACAATGTCCACCTGCTTATTAGCCAGGCGTTTGATGATTTCTGTTTGCTCTTTTTGGCTTCGGAAGCGCGAAAGCATCTCCACGCTCACCGGAAAGGTTGCCAGGCGTTCGCGGAAAGTGTCGTAATGCTGCTGCGCCAAAACCGTGGTCGGCACCAAAACCGCCACCTGCTTACCATCCGCCACCGCTTTGAAGGCCGCCCGCAGCGCCACTTCAGTTTTGCCATAGCCCACATCGCCACACAAGAGCCGGTCCATCGGGCGCGGGGATTCCATATCAGCTTTGACCTGTTCGATGGCTTTCAGTTGGTCGGGGGTCTCGATATACGGGAAACTGGCTTCAAGCTCGCGCTGCCAATCGCTGTCGGGGCTGAAGCGGTAACCCTCAGCCACCTGCCGCTTGGCATACAGCTCCAACAGCTCCGCGGCGACTTCCTGCACAGCCCGCCGCACGCGCTGCTTGGTTTGCGTCCATTCCGGGCTGCCCAATCGGCTGATGCTCGGAGGGCCGCCTTCAGAGCCGATATAACGCGACACGCGGTCGGCCTGATGAATGGGAACATACAGGATGTCGTTGTCCTTGTATTGGATGGTGAGGTATTCGCGCTGCACGCCGTCGATCGTGGGGCTGAGCAGACCGACAAATTGCCCGATACCGTGGTCCACATGCACAACCCAATCCCCCGGCTTCAGGTCGCCAAATACGAGTTCAGGCGCTTCGGAGACAATTGGCGCGCGTCGGCGGACCTGTGGGCGGCCCCACCCGAAGATTTCACTGTCGGTCAGTAAGTTGTGGACCAAGCCGCCGTCCCCCTGCAGCACCCACCCGCCTGAAAGCGAGCCTTCCAGAAAACGCGCCTCGGCTTCTGTTGGCAAAATCTCAGGGCTGCTCTTCAGCCAAAGCTGGCGCAGACGGGCGGCCTGGCGGGAAACAACCGTCCAGGCCTGAGCCTTGCGCTCGAGGCGGTTCAGGTGGGCTTGAAAGTCCTTCAGGCGGCCCGCAAAGCGCGGTCCGGGTTCAAACGCAGCCGCCAGCGGTGTGCCCCCATCCGCGTTGGTGTGCCCCAACTCCAGGACCTGCCTATGGGCAAAACTGTCCTCAATTTCCGACCAGGTGATATAAGGCAGCGGGAAATCCACTGGAAGCGTTTTCTGTTCTACCTGCGCCTGGAAGCGCGTGATGGACTCCTCCTCAATATCGTTTACCGCGGCGGTGATGAATTCTTCTCCATCCAGCATAATCAGGGCACTGTCCGGCAGATAATCCATCAGGCTGGAGGGAAATGGATAAATTTCTGGAAGGTGGAATTCACTCAGATTGGCAAGCGCGATGCCCATTTTCGCAGCAGCCGTGGGCATTGCCTCTGAAGCCGGAAAAATCACGGTCTTTTGCAGCGGAGTCAGAGTGCGCTGCGTGGCAGGGTTGAACTGGCGCAGGGTGTCAATCTCGTCCCCAAAGAATTCTATGCGCACCGGCAGCGCCTCGGAAGGCGACCAGATATCCAGGATGCCGCCCCGGCGCGAAAATTGACCGCTCTGCACAACAACATTGCTGTATTCATAACCCAAGCCTGCCCAGCTTTGAACTGTCTCTTGCAGATCCCGCTTGTCCCCCACGCTCAGTCGCTGGGCGCTCCGCAGGAATTCCCGCCGGGGAATGGTGCGGGTCATCACCGCGCGGATAGGCGCCACCACCACGGGAGGGACGGCGTCCGGGTTAAGCCCGGGGATGAGGTATTTTGCCAGTTCGGAGAGGACATTCAGGCGCTCCCTGCGGGTCGATTCCGACCAGGGCAGCGCTTCATAGAAAAGGGGGTTCGGCTCCGGGAAGTAAAAGTTCCGCTCCGAGCTTAACCAGAAGTTCAGCTCGTCAAAGAGTCCGAGCGCGCGGTCGGCGCGGTTGGTGAGCAGTAAAATAGGTACCTTCAAATCCGCGCGCAGCGCTGCCAGGAGCGCTAAGCGGGACGCGCGCGGCAAGCCCATCCCAAAGCGCGTAGAATCGCGGTACTGCCCTTCCGCCAAACGCGAGAGCAAATCCTGATACGCGCTGAGACCGCTCAGGTACTTCAGCAGTGGATGTTCAGCCGACTTCACCATTGAACTGATTCATCGCTTTCTCGAGACCGTCCCGAATGAAGGTCTGAGCGGCGGCAGCAGCCTGGTCCAGGGTCATCCTGAGCAATTCCTGCTCAGAGGGGCGGAATTTTTCAAGCACATAATCCGCGGGGTCCATTCTGCCCGGGGGTCTGCCGATGCCAAAGCGCAAGCGCGGGAACGCACTGGTTCCCAGCTTTTCAGTGATGGACTGCATGCCGCGCTGACCGGCGCTGCCACCACCCGGGCGCAGACGCAGCACGCCCAAAGGCAGGTCCAGGTCGTCGTGTATCACCAACAGGCGTTCCAGTGGCACCTTAAAATAATGCAGCAGAGAAGAGACAGCGCTGCCGGAGTCGTTCATATAGGTCAGCGGTTTGGCGATGATCAGTGGAATGCCGTCCAGTTTCCCTTCGCCAATCTGGCAGCGAAACTTAACACGCTTCAGGTTGATATCCAGCTTGTCCGCCAGCGCTTGCGCCACCATGAAGCCGGCGTTGTGGCGCGTATAGCGGTACTGCAGGCCGGGGTTCCCCAACCCGACAATCATCGTAGTGTCATTCGTGTTTTCCATGCCGTAGCCATCCTTCGTTAGCAAACTTTAAGTTTAACACGGATTTCGTCCTGCTCCGTACGGCTATAGTGTTTGTCCATATTGAATCCTGGAGGTGTGTCAAACAGATTGGAAAATTTAAGAAAAAGGACAACAGGGGAGATAAAGCTTGTTCTTGCACGGTCCCCTACCATGCAAGGGCGCTGACCGCAAGGTCTTCACACACTCGCAGCTACTCAAACGGAGACTTGACGGGCATTTTCCCCCCCCTCGGTGAGGACACAGGCGGGAACAGAGGTCATCTTCTCCGCTCGATGAAATCACGGGCGGGAACAGCAGGTTTGGCAAGCAGCCTGCAAATCCATCGAAAATCGTTCCGAATTATTCAAGGAGGACTGCTGTAATCTGGCAGAATTAGATATTTTCACAGAATTTTCGCAGCTGAGACGCGCTTATCACGTCACACTTCACGATTTTCGCCTCTTTTTCCCCACGATGAGCAAAGCGCTGCCCACGACACCAGCCAGGGCTGCAAACCCCAGCCAACCCTTTCTACTCAGAACCAAATCGGGAGCAACCGCTCTGCGTCTAGCACGCGCAGACCCGCCCGGCGCCTGTCCGTTCCAATCCAATGTCACCAATCGGTCCAAAAAGCCCTGCTTCGCGCAAGACTCCAGTGTAAAAATATACATCGCGCCGCTTTTTTGCCGGGCAGTGCAGACTTCCCGCGCGAATTCCTGCCAGGACTTGGGTTCCCCAGCCAGTGGGGCGCTCAGATTCAGGCTTCCGTTGGTACTGCTTACGCACACCTCTCCCACACCCCCAGCCGGGCTCGCCCCAAAGCGTTCCTGCTGCGCGCCTGTAAAAGGCTGCAGCCGGATAAGGCGGTCTGCGCCTGGGACGGATTCCGTCATCCTCCTGCGCGAATGGATCTGGAGCTTTTGGTTTGCATGCGCTTCAGAGCCCGCGTACACCAGCTCCACCGCGAACCCGTCCGCGCGCGCCTGAGCAATCAGATTAACCTTCGCCATATCTGGAGTTCGCGTGGAACCGCGCTTCTCAAGGGCTTTGCCCTGGTCTGCAAGCGCGCCAAACCCTACCGCGGACCAGCGCAGCCCCTTTTGCCCCGACCACTTCTTCAATGCCTGATAGATTTCTGCCGCTTGTGCGGTGTGGGTCGGGTCCAGCCAGCTGCCCTGCTCGCCGGGGAGCAGCAGCCAGGCGGAAACCGGAATTTCCAGTTTGTTCAGCAAGCGCACAGCCTGAGCCCGTTCCTCAGAAAAGTCCCGCGCGACCAGCGCCACGCCCGCCCCCAGGCTTTTCAGATCGTCCAGCACAAAACGATCTTCAAAGAGCGCGCGCAGCGCCTTTGGCTCCAGCGCGCAAACAAACATCAGGTTTGGTAAAGAGTTCGTGGTCGTGTTCATCTTATGGAATTAAACCCCGTTCCCTGCTGGTTCGTTGCGCAGGTCAGGAGGAAAACTAAGCCAACGGCTGTTTGGCGGGCAAGCCTGTGCGTCGGGGATATTCCGCCGAGGTGCGCGCGACTTTTTCCAGGACCACCAGGTAGCGCTCGTCCGCGACGCCCGGCAGCTCTACAGGCAGAATGACGCGGATTTTACCACCCAGGCGTTGGATAATTTTTTCACTTTTCAGCGCTTCCAATTGCGCGCTTTCACCTTTCTGCATAATAACAAGCCCGCCTATGCGCACCAGCGGCAGCAGGTACTCGACCAGCGTGGGCATCGCGGCCACAGCCCGGGCGGTCGCCAGGTCGTAACTCTCGCGGTGGTTCGGATCCTGCCCAACGTCTTCGGCGCGTTCCGGCAGCACCTGCACCTGGCGCAATCCGAGCTTCTCCACGATATGCTTGCAGAAACCAGCTTTTTTCTGGATGGACTCCACCAGGGTGAGCCGCATATTTGGGAGCATCAGTTTTAGGGGAATGCCAGGGAAGCCCGCGCCTGTACCAATGTCAATCAGACTGCGCGGAGCGGCGTTTGAATCCAGCGCCATCAGACAGGTGAGCGAATCCAAAAAGTGCTTGGTCTCAATGCCCTCTTTGTCCCGGATGGCAGTCAGGTTGAAACGGCTGTTCCATTCGAGCAGTTCTTCTTCCAACAGCTTGAAGGCGGCAATTTGCTCACGGCTGAGCTGCAGCCCCAGGAGTTGGCGGGCATTTTGCGTAAAGGTTTCCACAGAGCGGATTATAACTTAAAGGGCAGAGCTGAGGATTGTCATTGCTGAACTGCAGGCGAAGCATCTTAATTCAAGAAGCAAGATCCTTCGCTTCGCTCAAGAGGAAAAAGGATTCGTCTTTGCGAGGGAGCGCAAGCGACCGAAGCAATCTGCCAGCGTTGATCTCGATAGATCCTGCGCGGACGACCCACACCCGTCAGAGCATCAGGAGGCCATCATCTTGTCATGCTGAACCGCAGGCGAAGCATCTTAATTCAAAAAGCAAGATCCTTCGCTTCGCTCAAGAGGAAAAAGGATTCGTCTTTGCGAGGGAGCGCAAGCGACCGAAGCAATCTGCCAGCGTTGATCTCGATAGATCCTGCGCGGATGACCCACACCCGGCAGAGCATCAGGAGGCCATCATCTTGTCATGCTGAACCGCAGGCGAAGCATCTTAATTCAAAAAGCAAGATCCTTCGCTTCGTGCAGGATGACAAGGTAAGGATAGGATGACAAGGCAAGGACAGGATGAAAACCTAAGGAGGACGGGGGAATCGCTTCTTACCCCGCGTAAACCTTGATTCGCCATTCGTTTACGCGCCGCAAGCTATCCAAAGAGGGAAAAAAGCCCCACCCCGAGGTAAGCGAATACAAGCATTTTCGCGATTTTACCCACCGAGCAGACCAGTAGAAACTTCCAGGCTGGGATTTTTAACGAGCCCGCGGCAAACCCGGCGATATCAAACAAAGGGTTCGGAATAAACGCCAGCACCAGGATGGTCCACAACCCGTATTTCTGCATCCACCCAAGCACTTTCTGGGAATTGGCGCTTTCTTCGAAGAGAAGCTGCCCGCCTACACCTGCCAGGTAGCCCGAAAGTTCGCCAAAAGCCGCTCCCAGGCCTGCCGCCAGCGCCACCCAGCCGGGGTTGAATACTGCTCCCATCGCAGTGGTGAAAACGACCCCTGGTAAAGGAAACAAGATTGTCGCGTTGGAGAGCAGGGAAAAAAGAAAAATGCCCGGGTAACCGAAAGCCTGCAGCTTCTGCACCTCAGCTCTGAAAACGAATAGCGCGACGGTAACCGCGACCAGGGCGAGCAGCAAAAGCACCCGCCAGATGACCTGCGTGGGCGTGAACTTAGTTCTACCCGATGTGCCGGCTTGCATCATTCAGAAGCCCCTGCAGTCGCGCGATTACCATGTCCAGCGCGACGGTGTTCTTCCCTCCCTCGGGAATGATGACATCCGCAAAACGCTTGGACGGTTCGACAAAATCAATATAACTGGGACGGACAGTGGTGAGGTACTGGTTCACTACCGATTCCACCGTGCGGCCGCGTTCCTCGATATCGCGCGTAAGTCTCCGGATGAAACAAATGTCGGAATCTGTTTCCACAAAGACTTTCATATCGAAAATCTTGCGCAGTCTCGCTTCCCAAAAAATCAGGATGCCCTCCACCATGATAATCTGGCATGGTTCTATCGCGACAACGTCCGCGGAGCGAGTGTGTTGTTTGTAATCGTAGACCGGTCGGTTGATTGCTTTGCCGGTTTTCAACGCGAGGATATGCTTGAGCAGCAGGTCGGTTTCCAGCGAGTCGGGATGGTCATAGTTGATCTTCAAACGCTCCGCGTAGCTGAGATCGGCTTGGTCGCGGTAATAAGCGTCGTGCGGTAAAAAGGCGATTTTGTCGCGCCCTATCGAGTCCAGGATTGAAAAAGCAAGGGTTGTCTTGCCCGAGCCAGACGCGCCGGCTATGCCAATCACCAAGGGTAGCGTAGTCTGTTCCATATCCAAATTATACCGTCGATTCGGTTATAATCTTATCATCAACTGCATAGAGGAAACATGACAGCTCACCTGATCGATGGAAAAAAAATCGCCGCAGAGATACGATTGCAAGTAAAACAAAAAGTGGAAGAGCGCACGCGTCAGGGTTTACCCGTTCCGGGGCTGGCAACGGTACTGGTCGGGGATGATCCCGCCTCACAGGTGTATGTGCGCAACAAACAAAAAAGCTGCGTTGAAGTCGGCATCCGTTCCTTTGGGCACACGCTGCCCGCCGATGCCAGCCAGGAAGACGTGGAAGCGCTGTTGCGCCAGCTGAACGCGAACCCGGATGTGAATGGTATTCTGGTACAGCTGCCCCTTCCCGCGCACCTGAATGAGGAGCGTGTGCTCAGCGCGATAGACCTCGCCAAAGACGTGGACGGATTTCATCCGCTGAATATCGGCAGGCTGGCGCAAAAAGGACGTGAACCTCTGTTTGTGCCTTCCACCCCCGCGGGCGTGATGGTCCTGCTTGAAAAAGCAGGCGCGAATCTGGCTGGCGCGAACGCGGTCGTGCTTGGGCGCTCTAATATCGTCGGCATGCCCGTTGCGCTCCTGCTGGTGCGGGCAAACGCGACTGTGACCATCTGTCACTCCAAGACGCGGGACCTGCCTGCTGTCGTCCGCCAGGCGGACGTCCTTATCGCGGCCATTGGGAAGCCCGAAATGGTGCGCGGCGATTGGCTGAAGCCAGGAGCGGTCGTCATCGATGTAGGCATCAACCGCGTGGGGGACGCGTCCGCGCCAAAAGGCTCTCGCCTGGTCGGGGATGTGGCTTTCGCGGAAGCGATCGAGGTTGCCTCTGCCATCACGCCGGTTCCCGGCGGCGTTGGTCCGATGACCATCGCCATGCTTCTACAGAACACCCTGCGTGCCCGCCAGCTGGCGGACAGAGCTGCTTAGCGAATCGGTCAGAAAGGAGAGGAACATGTCCACGCTGCTCGTTAAGAATGCCGCTCTGATCGTCACAATGGACGCGCAAAACCGCGAACTGCAGGATGCTGCCATTTTCTGCCGGGACGGGTTTATCGAACAGATCGGCGCAGCCGCGGAACTCCCTTCCGAGGCGGATGAAGTTCTCGACCTTGACGGGCATATTATCCTGCCCGGGCTGATCAACACCCACCACCATTTTTACCAAACCCTCACTCGCGCCCTCCCTGCCGCGCAGGATGCCAACCTGTTTAATTGGCTCAAAACGCTTTACCCGATTTGGGCGCGGATGGACCCCGACGCCGTCTTTATCAGCACCCAAACCGCGCTGGCAGAGCTGGCGCTTTCCGGCTGCACGACCGCCTCGGACCATCTCTACCTGTTCCCTAACGGTTCGCGCCTGGATGATGAAATTGACGCTGCAGCCGAAATTGGTCTGCGCCTGCACGCTTCGCGCGGCTCGATGAGCCTGGGCGAATCCAAGGGTGGTCTGCCGCCCGATTCGGTCGTCGACAGCGAAGATGCGATCTTGCAGGACAGCCAACGCCTGATAGAGCGCTACCATGACCCGAAACCAGGCTCCCGGCTGCAAATTGTATTGGCGCCCTGCTCGCCGTTCAGCGTCACCAGTGAACTAATGCGCGAGTCCGCAAAGCTTGCCCGGGAATACGGCGTTCACCTTCATACCCATCTGGCAGAGACGGAAGACGAAGACGACTTCTGCCTGCAAAAGTTCGGTCACAAACCGGTCGCGTACATGCAAACGGTGGACTGGATCGGCAGCGATGTCTGGTTTGCCCACAGTGTGCACGTGAACGCCGCGGAAATCGACCTGTATGCCCGGCACGGCTGCGGCGTGGCGCACTGCCCCAGTTCCAATATGCGCCTCGCCTCCGGCATAGCGCCGGTGATGCAAATGCTCGCCCGCGGGGTCAAGCTGGGCTTGGGCGTGGACGGCTCGGCCAGCAATGACGGGTCGCACATGCTTGCGGAAGCCCGTCAGGCGATGCTGCTCTCCCGTTTGAACAGCGGTTTACACGGCGCCAGCCGCTCCGCGCCAGACGCGCCCCCATTGATGACTGCCCGACAGGCGCTTTCGATCGCCACGCGCGGCGGCGCTGCCGTGCTTGGTCGGCAGGATATCGGTTCGCTGGAAGTGGGTAAATGCGCGGACTTCTTCGCGGTCAGGCTTAACCGGCTGGAATACACCGGCGCCTGGCAGGATCCGGTGGCGGCCGTCGTTTTCTGCGCGCCTGTCCACGCCGATTGGACGGTGGTCGGTGGGCGCCCGGTCGTGAAGGACGGCGAATTGCTCAGCCTTGACCTGCCGCGTCAAATTGAAAAGCACAATGCAGCTTCCAGGAAGATGATCCTGGGCTGACACAAAATTAGAGACATAAAAGGAATCCTATGGAGAAAAAAGGTTTGGCAGTTGTCGCAGTCGGTGGAAACGCCCTGATTAAGGATAAAAACCATCAGACTGTCCAGGATCAATATCAGGCCGCGGCGGATACCATGGTCCACATCGCGACCATGATTGAAGAGGGCTGGGATGTCGTCGTCACGCACGGCAATGGACCGCAGGTTGGTTTCATCCTGCGCCGTTCGGAACTCTCTGCGGGTGAGCTGCACGAGGTCCCGCTGGACTACTGCGGCGCGGATACGCAGGGCGCGATCGGGTACATGTTCCAGCAAGCATTGCACAACGAGTTCCTCAAGCGCGGCATCCAAAAGAGCGCAGCGACCGTCGTGACCCAGACAATCGTCGACAGCGAGGACCCGGCCTTTACGCACCCAACCAAACCTATTGGTTCCTTCCTGGATGAAGCCCAGGCGAAAGTGAAGATGGACAAAGACGGCTGGACAATGGTGGAAGACGCCGGACGCGGTTGGCGCCGCGTGGTGCCTTCGCCCATTCCGCAGGTCATCGTGGAAGCCGATGCGATCCGCAGCCTGATTGAGCATGGCTTTGTGGTCGTCGCGGTCGGCGGCGGCGGCATCCCCGTGATGCGCACACCCGAGGGCAAACTGATTGGCGTGGAAGCCGTGATTGACAAAGATTTCGGTTCCGCGATTTTGGCGTGCATGATCCATGCAGATTTGTTCCTGATCAGCACCGCGGTGGAAAAAGTAGCCCTCAACTTCAACAAACCCGATCAGAAATGGCTGGACCGCATTACAGCGGCTGAAGCGCGTCAGTACCTTAAGGAAGGTCACTTCGCCAAGGGCAGCATGCTTCCCAAAATCGAAGCAATCCTCAAGTATCTGGACTGCGGCGGAAAAGCCGCCTTGATTACAGACCCCGAACACATTAAGGATGCGCTGGACGGCAAAACCGGCACTTGGATTCTGCCCTGAGGTCTGACACCTGAACAGAGATGGGAATGGTAAAAGAGAACTGAGGTTTTTTATGAGGATCGCGCATTATACCTGTTCTGTTTGCGGGGCTGAGTTTTCGGAAACTGAAACTCAGTATGTCTGCCCACGCGATGGCGGGAATCTGACCATCCACCTGGACTTTGAAAACGCCGCCACAAAACCGGAACCCGCCAGCATCCTGGAGAGTCAGGAGGCTTCCATCTGGCGCTACCTTCCGCTGCTGCCAGTCGAAGACCCCGGCTTTCACAACACGCCTCTGCGGCAGGTGGGCTGCACCCCGGTGTATCAACCCAAAAATCTTCAACAGGAACTGAACCTGCGTCAGTTGTGGATTAAGGACGAAAGCCGCAACCCCAGCGCCTCCTTTAAAGACCGCGCCAGCGCCCTGGTCGCGGCCCGCATGAAAATGACCAACCAGGAGGTGGTGGTGGCGGCTTCCACTGGCAACGCCGGCGCTGCCACGGCTTGCATGGCTGCCAGCACGGGCTTGCATGCCCTCATCTTTGCCCCACGCACAGCGCCGCAAGCCAAAGTAGCCCAGCTGCTTACCTACGGCGCGCGAGTCATCCTGGTGAACGGAACCTACGACCAGGCATTCGACCTGAGCCTGGCTGCCTCTGAGACTTTTGGCTGGTACAATCGCAACACCGGCTTTAACCCGTTCACCGCGGAAGGGAAGAAAACCGCCGCCTTTGAAATCTGGGAGCAGGTGCTGCGCAAGCTGCCTGCCGATTCCGAGCCGCTGCGTATTTACATCCCGGTCGGAGACGGCAACATTATTTCTGGCATCCACAAGGGATTTCAGGATTTGCTTGCGCTGGGTTGGATTGAAAGCCTGCCAGTGCTCATAGGCGTCCAATCGGAAAAATCAGCGGCTATCGCCAACGCGTTCTTTGCCGGGGCTGATACCATCACTCCAGTGCACGCCACCACCCTGGCGGACAGCATCAGCGTGGACCAGCCGCGGGATGGTCTGCGCGCCTTGCAAGCCGTCCGGGCAAGCAAAGGGCATTACGTGACCGTACCGGATGAAGAAATCCTTCAGGCAATCCCGGAATTGGGAAAAGCCGGAATCTTCGCCGAACCAGCCGCCTCAGCCGCCTTTGCCGGGCTGCGAAAAGACTTGCGCGAAGGACGCCTGAACCCGGAAAGCCCCGCGCTGGTCCTGTGTACAGGCAGCGGGCTCAAGGATGTGCGCGCCGCGGTCAGCGCGGTGCCAGCGGCTCCGATTATCGAACCCTCCATACAGGCTTTAATGAAGGTGATCCATGACTGAACCTGTTTTTACGATCATCGCTCCGATTTATAATGAACTCGAAAACCTGCCCCTGCTCTACGCCCGAGTGCGCGAGGAAATGGATAAAACCGAGCAGGGCTGGGAACTCATTATGGTCGATGATGGCAGCCGGGACGGCTCCACAGAGCTTATCCACAAGCTGGCAGCCGCGGATGAGCGCGTCCATCCGGTAATCTTCGCACGAAACTTTGGCCACCAAATCGCGGTCAGCGCCGGTCTGGATTACAGCCGTGGAGATGCGGTCATCGTGATTGACTCCGACTTGCAGGACCCGCCGGAAGTTATCGGCAACCTGATTGCGAAGTGGCGCGAAGGCTACGAGGTGGTCTACGCGGTGCGCACGGAACGGGAAGGCGAGACCAAATTCAAAACGCAAACTGCCGCCCTGTTCTACCGCCTGATTGACCGCATCACGGACATCAAAATTCCGCTGGATACCGGCGATTTCCGTCTGATGGACCGCAAAGTGGTCAATATCATGGTGGCGATGCGCGAGCACAACCGCTTCTTACGCGGCATGAGCGCCTGGACGGGCTTCCGGCAAATCGGCGTTGAGTACAAACGCAAAGCCCGCCATGCAGGCGTGACCAAGTACCCACTCAAGAAAATGCTGAGCCTGGCCATGAACGCCGTGACGGGTTTTTCCATGTGGCCTTTGCAGCTGGCCACCCGCGTGGGGGTCTTTCTGGGCGCGTTGGGCTTGCTGGCCATCCCGGTGGTCATTCTGCTCCACCTGCTTGCCCAGGTGCAATTCCACGGCCTGGCAACGCTCGCCATTCTTAACACGCTTCTGAGCGCGTTAATTCTGGTTTTCCTGGGGCTTGTCGGCGAATACCTCGGCAGAGTTTACGACGAAGCCAAGAACCGCCCCTTGTACATCGTCGCGGAAGGACCCCGCGAGCCTTTCAATCCTATTCGGCTGGATTTGCCCGCCGACGCCAATAACAATAGCAATCATTCCTGAACGCGGAGAGAACCATGACAAAAATCGACCTGACCCTGAAACCCGAAAATCTGCAGCGCACAGCCCAACGTGTGCGTGAGAAGAAATTTTACATTCCCACGCTCGCCCAACAAAAAGACCCGGCGCTCATTCCGGCGCGGATTAAAGAACAACTGAAAACCGTTGGCCTTTGGGACCTGGACCCGCTGAACCTGTTTCGCATTACCTGGCACAACGAACCACTCCCCCGCGGAGGCCTTTTTGGTGGCGTCAACTACGTGGAGTTTCCTCCCGAGCTTACCGGCGTGCCCGCGCGCGTGGTGGCGTTGGTTGGCAAATGGTTCCCGACTGGCTGCCACAAGGTTGGCGCGGCCTTTGGCTGCCTTGTTCCCCGCCTGGTAACCGGTCAGTTCGACCCCACCCGCCAGAAAGCAGTATGGCCTTCTACCGGCAATTTCTGCCGCGGCGGCGCTTATGATTCATCTTTGCTCGGCTGCGAATCCATCGCTATCCTTCCGGAAGGCATGAGCCGGGAACGCTTTGAATGGCTCAGCAAAATTGCCAGCGAGGTCATTTCCACGCCCGGCAGTGAATCGAATGTGAAAGAAATCTTCGATAAATGCTGGGAACTGCGCCGCAGTGGGCAGGACCTGGTGATTTTCAACCAGTTCGAGGAATTCGGTAACTACCTGTGGCATTACACAGTCACTGGTAGCGCGGTGGAAGAAGTCGTCGCGATGCTCAGCCGCCCGGGGGATGCTTACCGCGGATTCGTGTCCGCCACCGGCTCCGCCGGCACCATCGCCGCCGGGGATTACCTCAAACAGCGCTTCCCGACCAGCAAAATCATAGCCAGCGAAGCGCAGGAATGCCCGACTCTGCTCAATAACGGCTTTGGCGCGCACCGCATCGAAGGAATCGGCGATAAACATGTGCCCTGGATTCACAACGTGCGCAACACGGATTTCATTACCGCCATCGATGACCAGGCTGTGGTGAATCTTGCCCGCCTGTTCAACGAGCCTGCCGGGAAGCAGCATCTGATTGACTCTGGCGTGGATGAACACCTGGTCAACCAGCTGGATTTGCTCGGTTTCTCCGGCATTTCCAATATGCTCTCCGCCATCAAGTTCGCGAAATACAACGAACTGACCAGCCGCGACATCGTGGTCACCGTCCTGACCGACTCGATGGAGCTTTATCGCAGCCGCCTGACTGAGATGCAGGAACAATATGGACTTTACACAGCGGCGGACGCGCAGGCGGATGACGCCAGGTATCTCAAAGGTCAGCCGATTGACTTCATGCAGGAGCTGAGCTACTACGACCGCAAGCGCATCCACAACCTGAAGTATTACACCTGGGTGGAACAGCAGGGCAGAACCTACGAAGAAATCCAGGCACAGTGGTACGACCCGGACTATTGGCTGGAAATTCAGGCGCAGGCGTCTGAGATTGACTCGCGGATAGAGGAATTTAACCGCGCCGCCTCAGCCTAACTCCTGAAGATGAACCCGAGAAGCGCGGCTCCGCTCGATACCGCCCTGGTGCTCATCGCCATCGCTCGCGACCAGCGCGACCTGGAGATTGCCCGGGTGCTTGGTTGGTACCGCATCCCGCTCAAAAGCGCGCCAAAAGTAATTTCCGTGGATTATCTGGCGCTTTACCAGACCAGCGCTTTCCCACAGGCAGAGCGCTGGCAAATCCGCTGGATCGCGCCAATTTTAGGGCACGAACTGACTACCCGCGCCGAACTGCTGCGCGACCAACCGAACCACCCCCGCGCTGGCGAGGAATACTTTAAGCTTCAGCTGGGTCCTCTACAGGAACTCGCGCAGCCGATTTTGGCAGGCGCCTGGAAGCGGGTAACTTTCTTCTACACCACCTATGGACGCGTACGGCAAGCTTCTGTGCTAACGGATTTGCCCGTGCACGACGAAGAACGCGCCGTCCTGTGGCAGTCCCTGCGGGAACGGGCGTTGAGAGCGAACGAATACCATGCCGCGGAACTGCCGCAAATGCCGATTGACCCGGGCATTCTGGCGCTTTTCAGCGGTGGGTTCCAGGGCTCCAGCCATGAATGAATAAGCGCTTTAAGTTCAGAATAACTCAAAACAGCAAAAATTCTCCTCACCGGAGCTGAAATATGCGAAAACTCATCAAAAACGGCACCGTCGTCAACGCAGACAAGAGCCAGCGGGCTGATATCTTGATCGAAGGCGAAAAAATCTCCCGCGTGGAACCCGGACTTGACTGCCCGGATGCGGAAATAATTGACGCTGCGGGTATGCTCATTCTGCCGGGAGGGATTGATCCGCACGTGCATATCAATCTGCCCATGAGTGGTACGACTTCCAGCGATGACTACTACACCGTGGGCAAAGCTGCCGCTTTTGGCGGCACAACCACCGTGATTGATTTTGTGGCGCAGGACGAGGACAGCCTGGTTGTAAATATCGCCCGCAAACTGCAGGAAGCAGACGGGCGTGCCAGCGTGGATTTCGGGCTGCATATGAATATCACCCGCTTTTCCCCCGAGGTGCTGGACGAAATTGCGCAGCTGCCGGGTGAAGGCATCACCAGCGTCAAGGTTTTCACTGCCTACAACAAGCGCTTGCGCCTGGGCGACGGGGAAATCTTCCAGACTATGCGCGCTGCTGCGGAGCACGGTTTGCTTACGCTTGTGCACGCCGAAAACGGCGATGTAATCGACGTGCTCATCGCGGAAGCGCTGCAGCAGGGACGCACCTCTCCGATCTGGCACGCGCGCACGCGCCCTGCCTGGGGAGAAGTGGAAGCCAGCCTGCGGGCTGTGGCTCTGGCAGCCCAGGCAAACGCGCCGCTCTACCTGGTGCACATGAATGTGGCAGGCGAGGTGGACCAGCTGGCTTACGGGCGCGCTCACGGCGTTCCCGCGATGGGCGAAACCTGCCCCCAATACCTGTTCTTCACCGAGCAAGACCTGGAACGCCCGGACGGCACCAAATGGCTGTGTTCCCCACCGCTGCGCGGCCTGGCCGACCAACAGGGCTTGTGGCAGGGCATTGAAAACGGCAGCATCCAGGTGCTCGCCACCGACCACTGCCCCTTCTTCTACGACGGTACCCAACCAATCACGTACGAAGACCAGCAGGTGGCTTTGCCGGGCAAGGAGCTTGGCAAAGGGATTTTCACGCAGGTGCCAAACGGCGTTCCCGGCGTGGGGGACCGCCTGCCCGTTTTCTGGACCCATGCCGTCCATTCCGGCAGAATCAGCCCCAACCAATTCGCGGCGCTCTCTTCCACCAACGCCGCCCGCATATTCGGGCTTTACCCGCGCAAGGGCTGCCTGGCTGCCGGCTCGGATGCCGATATCGCCCTCTGGGACCCGGCGATGCCAGTGAATTACGGCGTTCAGAGCGCAAAACACCGCACAGATTACAATCTGTACGAAGGCTGGCAGTTGGTTGGTTTTCCCCGTCAGGTCTTTCTGCGCGGGGATTGTCTGGTGCGCGATGGCGAGTGGCATGGACGCCCCGGTCAGGGCATGTTCCTGCGCCGCCAGAGCGGAGAAATCATTTGAACCCATTGCGACGTGAGGGCTGGTGCTAATCCCTCTGCTCATCCTGCTTTTATTAGCGGCTTCAGCCGCGATTACGGTTTCGCACGCGCTCAAACCCATCGTCTCGCGCGCCTGGATGATCGCCTTAATTAGCGCGCTGGCAGCCTGGCTTGGTTTCTTCGTGTTAAGGCTGTATTTACCAACGAGCTTCGCGCTGCCGGCCTGGAAGCCGGAGGCGCTCTTCATTTCAGCCCCCAGCCTGGAGCTGAATTACCAAAGCTGGCCCTATGCCGCCTCGTTGGTCACGCTGTGCACCGCGGTAATCCTGACCGACTCGACTCGCAGCTTTTTGCCTTCCTCCCCCAACGCCTGGGCAACTTCCATCGCGATCACAGCGGTCAATCTGATTGGTATACTGGCTGGCGACCCGATTACGCTGATGTTTGCCTGGGTGGTCATCGATATCATTGAGTTCATACATCTCTTTCAAACCCGGCTCGACCGAAGCAGCGACGCCGGCCTGGCCGCTTTCATGAGCATCCGCGTTTTGAGCGTGATGGCGCTTGCCGCCGGGACAGTGACTGGTTGGCTTTCGATGCCTGCATTTAGCATGTCGCAGATTCCCCAAAAGGCTGGCATTTACTTTCTTTTGGCGGCCGGGCTGCGACTTGGCGTGCTGCCCCTGAACCTGCCTGTCCAGAACAGCAGCGAACCCAAACATGGTTCGGCGCTGCTCACGCGCCTGGCGCCGGTTGCTTCCAGCCTGGCCTTAATTGCCCATCTGCCCACGGGTTTCCTGGCTCCCGAAAGCGTTTTGCACTCCATTTTCCTTGTCCTCACCGCCGCAGCCGCGCTGTACGCTTCGGGAATGTGGTTGAGTAGAACGAACCAGCATCAAGCCCTGCCCTATTGGATTATTGCGCTGGCGTCTTTTGCCATCACTTGCGCGCTGAACAACCGCGCGGAAACCAGCCGGACCTGGGGCGTGGCACTGCTGCTCAGCGGCGGGGCTCTCTTCCTGTTCGACCCACCCATCCGCCGCATTCGTTTTCTCCCGCTGCTTGGTCTGATAGGCTTATCCGCTCTGCCCTACACCCTCTCCGCTGGCGGTTGGGATGGGCTGCTGACTGGCGGGTTTACGCTCAGCGCGGTTTTCATGCTGCTTTCCCATGTTATGCTGGTGCTCGGCTTTCTGCGCTATTCTTTTGAGATCAGCGGAACTGTCACCGGGTTGGAAAAACACGCGCGGATTACCTATCCGCTGGGGCTCATCCTCATCGTCCAGACCATTATCATTATCGGATTGGCTGGCTGGCCGGGCGTGGTCACCACCGGCAACTGGTTAGCCAGCTTGATCAGCCTGGCGCTCACGGGTTTAGCAGCAGGGCTCTATCTAAAACTGGGCGCAAAACTGCCGCTTGCCAGCCTTTCCGCGAACCTGCCGCTTTCCCGCTTCTGGACTTTTCTGCTGAAATCCATCCAACAGTTCCTCAGCTTGCAGTGGTTGTATCAATCCATCGCCTGGCTGATGGACCAGTTTGCCGCGCTGGCCGGGCTTTTCAGCCAGGTTTTGGATGGGGAGGGCGGCATCCTCTGGTCGCTGGTTTTCCTATTGGTTCTCATCACACTATTTCTCTCGGGGGTGAATCCGTGACAGCCGCCCCCTGGATGTACGTCCCGGCCGTCCTCGCCATCGCGGCTGCGGGCATCAATCTCACCCGGCGGGTGTGGATTGTGAATGCCGCGGCCTTGGCGCTTCAATACCTGGGGGTGTTTGTTCTGCTTTGCACGGTGCGTCCGGTCAGCCTGGCAGTGGTCAAGCTGCTTGTGGGGTGGATGGTGACGTTGACGCTGTTCCTCTCTCTTATTACCGATGGAAAAATCCGCAGCGCTAAAGCTTTCTTTTCTTTCAGCGCCGGAGAAATCTTCCGATCGCTGGCCGGCGTCGTCGCGATGTTTTTTCTGGCTGTTTTTCTGCCGGAGCTTCAGTCTATTGTATTCCCGCAGACCTCGCTGCCGCTGCTGTTAGCAGCCTTCGGCCTGTTGGTTTTGGGGCTCTTCCAGGCCAGTCTGATCGAGGAACCGTTCTATGTCATTATCGGACTGCTGACTTTTCTTTCCGGGGTGGAATTGCTGTATGCCAGCCTGGAACTTTCTTTTCTGCTGGAAGCGCTCTTTGCCGGTGTGAACCTGGGGCTTGCACTGGTTGGAGCCTTTTTCGTCATCAAGGACGCGGAGATTCCTGAAGGATGAGTACTCCGTTGATTTGGGTGGTTTTCCCGCTTGCGGTCGCGCTGATCCTGATAATAACGCGCAAAAAGCCCGTGCTTTCAGGTATATTGGCATCGGCTCTCAGCTTGCTGCTTGCCCTCGCGGCGCTGCTTTTCCCGCGCGATCTCAGCTTCCTTCTGCCCGAACAGCGTCTTGAAATCGCCAGCAGTCTGGAGCTATTTGGCAGAAGCCTGCAGATTAGTGGAGAGCAGCTCACCATGGTAGCCTTGCTCTATGGGATTGCCTTCGTCTGGAACCTGGGCAGCTTGCTCTTCAGACCCAGTTTGTGGTACAACATTCTCTCTCTCGGCATCACCGCCTTGTGGATTGCAACGCTTTCGGTCAATCCGTTCCTGTACGCTGCAGTACTGATCGAGTTGATCGCGCTGCTGAGCGTGCCGCTGCTTTCCCCGCGCGGAGTGCGGACCGAGCATGGTGTATTACGCTACCTTGTTTTCCAAACCCTGGCTTTACCTCTCATTTTGCTCACCGGCTGGATGCTGGCGGGCATCGGCTCGGCGCCTTCCGCCAATCCCCTTATTGTGCGCTCCGCAATGCTGGTGCTATTGGGTTTTGCGCTGTGGATCGGCGCGTTCCCCTTCCATTCCTGGATTCCGATGATCAGCGCGAAAAGCCATCCGTGGGTGGTAAGTTTACTTCTCATGCTGATGCAAAGCGCTTTATCCGTGTTCTTGCTTTACTTTCTGAATCAGTACGCATGGCTGCGGAACCTGCCAATTACCTTCCCAAGCCTGCGTTGGATTGGCGTGATCATGATCGCGATCGCCGGGCTCTTTTCAGCGGTACAGATAAACCTCGGCAAAAACTTCGGGTATCTGGTGCTCTATGAGACCGGATACTCGCTGCTGGCCATTGGGCTGGCGCAAACGGGCGGACTGAATTACCTGGCGATGCTCTTTATCCCGCGCATGCTAAGCTACGCGATGATCAGCCTGGCGCTATCTGCGTTGTGGGAGCGTGGTGGCGCAAACGCGTTGGCCTACAAAGCCCAGGAGGGCTTGTTTACAACGCGGCCGGTGGTCACCGTCGGAATCCTGCTTGGTTTCTTCAGCCTGCTCGGGCTGCCGCTTCTGCCCGTTTTCCCGCACAAACAAATGCTGTGGTTATTAACCGCGCAAACCGACCCGCGCTTGCTCGTGTGGATTCTAATCGGCAGCCTGGGTTTGCTGATGAGCACATCCCGCCTGATTCGGCTCTTCGCGCGCGAACGCAGCGCTGAGAGCCCCGCTTTGCCGGTGCGCGAAAAAGGCGGCTTGATCGCTTTTATGCTTGTCATTCTGCTGTTGATGCTGACGCTGGGAATGTTTACGCAGCTCCTCCTGCCGCGTTTTCTGGGGATCCTCTCGCCCTTCACGCAGATCATGCCCAGCCCTTAATAATCCGCTCCCGGAAATAGGTATAATCAGGTAAAAGAACCCAGGAAGAACAGGTGAAAAATGGACGACATCACAAGTTTTGAACAACTTGAAAAAAAAGTGGAGTGGCTGGATAACGAGCGCCGTAATGACAAAACCAATCTCGCCTCCCTGCAAAACCGACTGACCGGGCTGGAAAGTGAGAATATCAGCCTGCGCAAGCAAATCAAAGAATTGGAACTGGAACTCAGCGGACTGAAAAATCAGATTGCCAACCTGGATAAATACGACAACCGCATCGAACGCCTGAACATTGACCTTACCAAACAGGTGCGGGATGTGAACGAACGTGCCGAAATGAATCTCAACGAAGCGGTGAAGCGCCTGAAGCTGGATATTGACGCCACCAAGCGCTCCTTGAGTGATATTTATCAAATCAGCGAACAACTCGAGCCCATCCGCAACGAAATAAAAACCAATAAAGTGGAGGACGCGCGCCTGGTTCGTTTGATTGAAGAACTCAAACTGAAAATCCAGGATGTCAGTCGTTTTGACGAGGATTACCGCCGCTCGCTGCATTTGCTGGAGGAAAACTACCGCCAGGAAAATAAGCGCCTGAACGACTTCCAGGGCGAGCTGGTAGCCCACCGCAAGCGCGTGGAAGAAACACGCAGCCGCTTTGATGTTTTCAGCGACAGTTTCCGGACCCTGGATGTGCGCATCACCGAACTGCTGACTTTTGAGAAAGACCGCAAGGAAGCGCAGTCCGTATTTATCGAAAAGGTAAACAACTCCCTGCTGGAAAAAGATAAAACCTTCCGCATATGGGAAAAACGCTTTGAGGAAATCGATAAAGTAAACCTGGACTTGAACGCTCAACTCGGAGAGCTCGAAACCGCCCGAAAAGCCGTTGACAAAACTATCAGCGGGGCGGAGGAAGTCATCGAGCGCTTTGAACGGCGCATCAACGAAATCAGCGAAATACAGCGCCTGAACGATGAACGCTTCCGCCAGGAATGGAACTCTTTTAAAGCCGACGACCTGAAACGCTGGACGAACTACCTGCTTGGGCAGGAAGAACAGCTGCGCAGCATCAACCAGCAGCTCAGCTCCGCGCACGAGGCATTGGAAGCCCTCAAGGATTCCACGGTGAAGACCCAGGACGAGCTCGAGAAGCTTACCCGCGAAACTTTCCGGAACATCCAAGTGGTCCTTGGGGCATATCAAGAATCAATTCAGAGCTTTGCTCCGTTGGCGGAGAAGAAAGCCCAGTAATTCAGTGCACATCATAGGCACTGCCGGGCACGTCGACCACGGCAAATCGACATTAGTCACCGCTCTGACGGGCACCAACCCGGACCGCCTGAAGGAAGAGCGCGAGCGGGAAATGACGATTGACCTGGGCTTTGCCGCCCTCACGCTCCCCAACGGGGAGAAGGTGGGCATCATTGATGTGCCCGGTCATCGCGATTTTATCGGCAATATGTTGGCGGGCATCGGTGGAATCGACGCGGTGCTGCTGATAATTGCCGCCGATGAGGGAGTTTCCGCGCAAACACGCGAACACCTCGCCATCCTCGACCTGCTGCACATCACCCAGGGACTGGTGGTGTTGACCAAGCTGGACCTGGTCTCCGACCCGGATTGGCTGGAGCTGGTTGAGCTTGAGGCACGCGAAATTTTGAAAGGCACCAGCCTGGAAGACGCGCCTATCCTGAAAGTCTCCGCGCGCACCGGCACAGGCCTCCCTGAATTGCTGGCAAAGCTGCAGGAACTGCTGGAACACACGCCTTCCAAGCCCGACCTTGGCCGCCCGCGCCTGCCCATCGACCGGGTCTTCTCACTGACCGGCTTCGGGACGGTCGTCACAGGCACCCTGCTGGACGGCAGCCTCTCGGTGGGTGATGAAGTGGTGAGCCTGCCGGAAGGCCTGAGCGCGCGGATACGCGGGCTGCAGAATCACAACCAGAAGCTGCAAAAAATCTCCCCCGGCTCGCGCGCGGCGGTAAACCTGGTCGGGATAGAGAAGAGCCAGCTTTCCCGCGGCAGTGTTATCACCAAACCGGGCGCGTATACCCCCACCACCCTGCTCGATATCCATTTTCGTTACCTCGCGGATTTACCCTTCGATTTGAAGCACAACACGCAGGTAAAAATCTACATTGGGGCAGCAGAAGCTGCCGGACAGGCGCGCTTGCTGGGCAAGGAGCTGCTAAAACCTGGCGAACAAGCTTTCTTGCAGATTCGGCTTGCCAGCCCGGTCGTGGCAGCCCGCGGCGACCGGCTGATTATCCGCCTTCCCTCACCGGCAGAAACGCTGGGAGGCGGCGTGGTGCTCGAAGCGCATCCTGCCCGCCTGCACAAACGCTTCAGCGAGCCTGTGTTACAGAACCTGGAAGGGCTCCTCTCCGGCGGCGAATCAGAAGTCCTCCTGCAGGCGCTCAAGGCGCTGCGCGCGGCCAGCGCGGATGCCGTGATTGCCAAAGCAGGTCTGGACCAGCAAACAGGTCTGGCGCTGCTGGACACTTTGATTGGCGAGGGCAGCGTGGTGCTCCTCCAGACTGCGAAGGACCCAAGCCGGGAATTCGTCATCGAAGCCGGAACCTGGCAGCAAGTGCGCGGGGAATTATTGAGAGTCCTCGCCGGGTTCCACGCGAGCAGCCCCTTAAAGCCCGGCATGCCGCGCGAAGCGTTGCGCGCCGCTTGTAAACTTCCCGCTCAACTCTTTGACGCCGCGCTGGAAAACCTGCGCGCCAACCAGGAAGTGCAGCTCCGCGGCGCGCTGACAGCCCTGGCAAGCCACCGTATTGCGTTTACCACCGACCAGCAAGCGCAAATTGCCCTGCTCCTGCAGCGTTTTCAGGAGAGTCCTTACTCCCCGCCGGATTCAGCGGAAACAGCCGCGTTTATTGGCTCGCCGCTGTTGGAAGCCCTGGTTGCCACCGGGGAACTTGTTCAGGTCTCCCCACAGATTGTGTTTTCCCCGCAAGCCTACGCGGAGATGAGCGCCTGGGTTAAAGCCCATATTGAAGAGCGGGGCAGCCTCACGCTGGCGGAGTTCCGCGACCATTTCGGCACCAGCCGCAAGTACGCGGCTGCCCTGCTGGAGTATCTGGATAATTGTGGAATAACGCTCCGAAAAGGAGATATTCGGGTACTTAAGCAAGTACAATAGCTGTACAGATCAAACCATTCACGAACAGGAGAGAACAAAATGGCATGGAAAGTATTGATAACCGATGGGCTGGAAAGCAATGGCAAAGCAATACTGGCTCGAACCGATATTGCGGATGACAAGAAGGGAATTGAAGCAGCAGAACTGCTGCAAATCATTCCTGAATACGATGCCATCATTCTGCGCGGGCGCACCAAGATGACAGCGGAAGTAATTGCAGCGGCAAAAAATCTGAAGGTTATCGGACGCATGGGCGTCGGCGTGGATAATATTGATCTGAACGCTGCCAAAGCGCGTAATGTTACTGTGGTGAACGCCGCGGTGGCGACCACGCTTGCTGTGGCAGAGCTGGCGGTAGGGATGATGTTCGCCCTCGTTCGCGAAATCCCCCGCGCGGATGCCAGCCTGAAAGCAGGCCAGTGGCTCAAGAAAGATTTTAACGGCATGGAACTCTTCGGAAAGACGCTGGGCGTGGTCGGGTTTGGGAATATCGGCCAGGTCGTCAGTAAATACGCGCTCGCGCTGGGCATGCAGGTGCTGGCGTATGACCCCTTCCGGGATGCGAAGTACATGCACGAGCGCAGCGTCGAAGCTGTCAGTCTGGATGATCTTTTGGCACGGGCCGATGTAATTACCATTCACACCCCACTCACCGACCAGAACAAGCATCTGTTCAATGACCTGTGCTTCTCCAAGATGAAAGACGGCGTCTTGATTGTGGACGCAGCCCGCGGCGGCATCATCGATGAAGAAGCTCTGCTGCGAGCGCTTGAGAGCGGCAAAGTGCGCGGCGCGGCTCTGGATGTCTATGAAAAAGAACCGCCGGTCAGCTTTGACCTGATTAAACATCCCCGGGTGATTGCCACCCCGCATATCGGCGCGCAGACCGCGGAAGCTCAACTGCGGGCAGCCGAAGACATATCGACCGAAGTTCTGAACGCCCTTAACGGGCTGCCTCTGCGCTGGAAGATTTGTTAGCCTATGGACAGCGAAGAGAAACTTGGTAAACTGCGGGAAATAATCGCAGAAATCGGGCGTTTGGGTTCTATCCAGGCGCTTCTGGAGTGGGACCAACAGGTGAACATGCCGCACGGCGGCGCGGAGGACCGCGGGAACCAGTCGGCCTTGATAGCCGGACTGGCCTTCGATAAAAGCACGTCCGACGAACTTGGGGCGCTGATTGAGGATTTGGCCGCCGAACTGCCTGACCTGGACGCGGACGACGAGCTTGCCCGCGAAATCAAAGTGGCAAAACGCAACTTCGACCGGAACGCGCGCATCCCGCGCGAAAAAATCATTGAATTCGTGCTGGCGACTTCAGCGGCGCATGAAGCCTGGGTGAAAGCCCGCGCGGAAAACGACTTTGCCAGCTTTGAACCGCACCTGAGCCACATTTTTGACCTGCGCCGCCAGCAAGCAGAGCTCTTTCAGCCGTATGCGCATCCCTACGACCCCCTGCTGGATGAATACGAGCCCGGTCTGAAGACAGCTGACGTCCGCGCGATATTTGCCGCATTGCGTCCGCGCCAGGTGGAACTGCTGCGCGCCGTCGCGCAGAGCGCACAGGTCGATAATGACTTCGTTAGGCAGCACTATCCTTTCGAAGAGCAGCGCAAAATCGGCAGCTACATCGCCGGGCGCTTTGGCTACGATTGGGAACGTGGTCGGTTGGACCTCGCGCCGCACCCCTTCACCACCAGCTTCGGTGCTGGCGACGTGCGCATCACCACGCGCTTCCTGGACAGGGACGGCATGTCCGCCCTCTTCAGCACCATGCACGAAACCGGGCACGCCCTCTACGACCAGGGTCTTTCACCCAGGTACCGCGAAACCAGCCTGGACGGGGCAGCTTCCTACGCGATTCACGAATCGCAGTCCCGATTATGGGAAAACCTGGTCGGACGTTCGCATGAGTTCTGTCGTTTCGTTTTCCCGGTGATGCAAATGCTCTTCCCGCAGCACCTGGGCAACATCTCGCTCGAACAGTTCTACCGCGGCATCAACCGCGTGGAACCCTCCCTCATCCGGGTGGAAGCAGACGAAGCGACCTACAACATGCATATCATGCTCCGATTTGAAATTGAAACAGGACTGCTGGAAGGCAGCCTGCGCGCGAAGGATCTGCCCGAAATCTGGAACACGCGCATGCAGGAATACCTGGGCGTTACGCCCCCGGACGACACAAACGGCGTGCTGCAGGATGTGCACTGGTCCAGCGGTCTGGTCGGGTACTTCCCTACCTACGCCCTGGGTAACCTCATTTCCGCGCAGTTGTGGGAAAAGATGGTCGCTGAGCACCCCGATATCCCGGCTAAGATGACAGAAGGCGACTTCAGCCAGATCCTGGCCTGGCTGCGCGAGAACGTGCACCGCTATTCCGCGCGCTATGACCCCCTGGACCTGGTGCGCAAAATCACCGGTGGACCTATCGACCCGGAACCCTATCTGCGCTACCTGAACTCCAAGTACCGCGAGATTTACCGATTCTAAGCGGAACGAGAAGCCTTACCAAAAACACGACCGTGATGCGGTCGTGTTTTTTTATGTAAAGTTGGTTCCGGGAAAGCAGCCTTGCTTACGGTCCGGTGTTTACGCCGCCGTAATAGGCCGGGTCCGTCGGTGTTTTGCCGCTCGGGTCGTGCACGTACACCCAGTCGCCTTCCTTAGCCCAATGGTAGACCCAATTCGCGTCGCCGGGGGACATATTCACGCAGCCGTGCGACTGATTGAAGCCCAACACAACCGGCCAGTAGACTCCGTGGATAGCCGTGTTCCGATCATAGAACATCGCCCAGGGCACCGCTTGCAGGTGGTAAAAATCCGAACGGTCCGCTTCGTAAGCATCCTGCATCGTCACAGTTTCGTAGCTTTTATAAATCTGGAAGGTGCCCGGTTGGGTGTAAAAAGGCTGCAGTCCACTGGCAATCAGGCTGGCGAAAATCAGTTCCCCGCCTTCATAAACCGAAAGCGTGAAGTTGCCCAGGTCAATATTGATCCAACGGTCGCCCGTAACGCCTTCAGGACGGGTAGTGTCCACGACCATCCGGCGGGACTTGTGTGAAGAGACCCACTCATCCTGGTTAATGCGGTACCATTCGTAGCCGTCGGCTTCTGCCACCTGGTAAATTTGGATCACATCATACTTGGCGTGCAGCTTCCCCGTCTTGGGAGAAGCATACCCCGGCGCGGAGTAGGATTCCGTGTCGTTTACAATCCAACCGAAGTCATTCTTCGGCGTGCGGGAAAAGCGCAGCCCCTGGAAGCGCGTCCAGGAGTAGATGGGTTGGGCTTGCATCCACTCGCCGCTTTCCAACTGCACGAGGATACGGTTCCCATCGGCGACCTGATTGACCATCGAAACATAACGCATCGGACCGGCTGCCAATGTGCGCAGCGGCGTGCCGCCGTTGCGGGCTTCATCCAGGCTGGCATAAACCGGCACGGCTTCCGATGTGCCCGCTACGATTTTCGCCACCCATACCGGCAATTCCGTCAGGGTGTAATCCGGCGAAGCTGCGGGCAGCTCTTCAAGGATGGTAGGGATGCCTTCCTCTGCCAGGCGCTGCAGCGATTGAGACGCGCCCAAAGCCAGGCAGTCATCCGGCGCGCTGGCATACAAGCCGGGCAGACACAGCGGCAAGTCAAAAAAGGTGCCGTCAGTTTCCGCGGACGCTGCCTGCGCGGTGCCAGCCGGCAAAAAACCGGTCAGCATGGCGCAAACAAGCAGCAGCATGCAAACATTCCGTAATATTTTCATACGGGCATTATACCTGTTCCGAACGAATGCGCTCCGACTAGTACAAGCTCGATGTGGACCGGAAATTCCGCGCGGTTTTCAACCTGAATCAAGCTCAATGGATATTTCCGATTTCGCTGATTATTTCCGCTGAAAAACTTTTCCATCCGCATATATTTAAGATAGAATCAGGACAATCAGAAAAGAGGTGCGCGTCATGAAGATACCCATCTATCATGTGGATGCTTTCGCAGTGGAACCCTTCCGGGGAAACCCTGCCGCCGTCTGTCTCCTGCAATCCCCGCGCAGTGTGGAATGGATGCAGAACGTTGCCGCTGAAATGGCGCTGTCTGAAACCGCCTTCCTCGTTCCAAAAGGTGAAGGCTACCATTTGCGCTGGTTCACGCCTAAAACCGAGGTGGAACTTTGCGGTCACGCCACCCTGGCGAGCGCGCATATTCTATATGAATTTGGTTTCTACGAACCCGACGAGACTATTAAATTCCAGACCTTGAGCGGAATCATCACCGCCAGCTTTGCGCGCGGAACAATTGAGCTGGACATGCCCCGCCGGGACCCGAACCCCTATCCGGTCTCTGCCCAGTTGAGCGAGGTCCTGGAGCAGAAACCCATTGCAGCCGCTGTATACAAAGACCAGGTCATCCTGGCAGAGCTGGAAAATGCTGAATCAGTCCGGAACTTTGTGCCGGATTTCAAAAAAATCGCCACCCTGCCGCTGCCAAATTTGATTATCACGGCTCCTTGCAAAGAAAAGTATGATTTCACGTCCCGCTTCTTCTCCCCGCAAACGGGTGTTCCTGAGGATCCTGTCACCGGGATGGCGCACTGCACGCTTGCTCCGTACTATGCCGAGCGCATGAATAAAACCAAATTTTTCGCCTATCAGGCCTCGGCGCGCGGTGGAGAAGTTTGGGTGCGCCTGGGAAGCGACCGCGTGTATATCGGTGGGAAAGCAGTGACAGTTTCCCAAGGCGACTTGCTGCACCAAAAAGATTGAGCGCGCATTCACCGGGCCGTGTTTAGCGATCCATTCTGTCTGCAACTGCCGTAAAAGGGTTAGAAAAGGCATGACCCCTTCGGACTGCCAGGCGAACGCGTGCCTTTCGGGCTTACTGCGTCCATAGAGCACAAGTGCAAGGAGATAGCATATGGAACTTTTGAAACAAAGAATCCTGCGGGACGGAAAGAACCTTGGTTCAGGCATCCTTAAGGTGGACCGCTTTATCAACCACCAGGTGGACCCGCTGTTGATGGACGCGTGCGGCCTGGAATTTGCCCGTCTTTTTGCCAATGTCGGCGCCGAAAAAGTGCTTACCGCCGAAATTTCCGGCATCGCCCCCGCTCTGATGACCGGCAAATATCTGAATCTTCCGGTGGTTTATGCCCGTAAATCCAAACCGATCACCATGCCCAATGAGGTTTACCTGACCGTGGCGCCTTCGCACACAAAAGGCAACAACGTCGAATTGATCGTATCCCCCGAGTATCTTGGCAGGGAGGAACGCATCTTGATCATTGACGACTTTCTCGCGTCTGGCGCGACTATCGCCGGACTGGTGCGCCTGGCGCAGGTAGCCGGCGCGCAGGTAGTGGGCATCGGAACGCTGATCGAGAAGTCCTTTGAAGGCGGCCGCGGGCTGCTTTCTTACCTGAATATCCCGATCCATTCGCTGGTGACGATCACCTCAATGGACGCGGGCAAAATAATCTTTGCCGATTGACCTGGCAGCGCTGGAAATGACCGAAAAAATCATCATCGTTGACTACGGCTCCCAGTATACGCAGCTGATTGCCCGCCGCGTGCGCGAAGCCTGTGTTTACAGCGAAATCCTGGCCTGGAACAACCCAAAACTGGAACAAATCGACCCGCAGGTGCGTGGATTTATCCTTTCCGGCGGTCCAAGCTCTTCTTACGCGGAGGGCGCGCCGGGTTTGCCCCCAGCGCTGCTCGGGAGCAATGTGCCCATCCTGGGCATTTGCTACGGTCTGCAGTCCCTCGCGCTTGCGCTTGGTGGTGAGGTCAGCCGCGCCGGCGCGCCTGAATACGGGCTGGCGGAAATCAAAGTCCTCCGCGCCAATCCGCTCCTGCCAGAAGGCAGCCAAACAGTCTGGATGTCCCATGGGGACCGGGTCACACGCCTTCCCACGGGCTGGGAAGTACTGGCAAGCTCGGTGAACTGTCCGATTGCCGCGGCGGGTAACCAATCGCGGAAGCTTTATGGGCTGCAGTTCCACCCGGAAGTACGCCACACGCCGTTGGGCGCCCAAATTTTAAGCCGTTTTGTGCTGGAAATCTGCGCCTGCGCCGCGGATTGGACGCCCGCAGCGATCATCCAGCAGAGCATCGCCCGCATCCGCGAGCAGGCCGCTGGCAAGCAGGTGCTTTCGGCGGTCAGCGGGGGC
>JBCFBH010000011.1:0-3506 GCA_038562595.1 Anaerolineaceae bacterium | reverse complement strand
GCAACCGCGCTTACGCGCGCCGCGCTGGGCGAAACTGTGCACAGCGTGTTCGTGGATACCGGTTTGCTGCGCCTGGGGGAACGGGAACAGGTGGAACAAGCCTTCAGCCAGCTCCCTGGCGAGCCATTGCGCGTTGTGGACGCATCGGAACGCTTCCTCTCAAAGCTGCGCGGCGTCACCGAGCCAGAGCAGAAGCGAAAAATCATCGGCGAAGCATTCATTCGCGAATTCGAGGCTTTCGCCCGGGAAGTCGGCAGCCCTGAATTTCTGGTGCAGGGCACCATTTACCCGGACGTGGTGGAATCGCAGGGTCTCGGCGCTTCGCAAGCCCAGCGCATCAAAAGCCACCACAACGTCGGCGCGCTGCCGGCGGATATGCGCTTCGCGCTGATCGAACCGCTGCGTTCGCTGTTTAAGGATGAGGTGCGGGCAGTCGGCGAAGCGCTGGGACTGCCGCGCGCTCTGGTCTGGCGTCAGCCTTTCCCGGGCCCGGGTCTGGCGGTGCGCTGCCTGGGAGAAATCACCCGCGAACGCCTGGATACCCTGCGCCGCGCGGACGCGATTTTCACCTCCGAGCTTGAAAAAGCAGGCTTATTGAGCCTTACGGAAAACGCGGTGGGGCTGCCTACGGGAACGTCCCAGGCGTTTGCGGTCTTGCTGCCCGTCCGTTCGGTTGGCGTGATGGGCGACCAGCGCAGCTATCAGGAAACGATCGCTTTACGCGCGGTCACCACCACGGATTTTATGACCGCGGATTGGGCCCGCCTTCCATATGAATTGCTCGCGAGGGTTGCCAACCGGATTGTGAACGAGGTTCCGCGGGTGAACCGGGTGGTGTATGATATTACCAGCAAACCGCCCGCGACGATTGAATGGGAATAATCCCGAAATAAGTGAGGAACTATGAATTACGCTGAAATCCTGAAAAAAGCCTGGAACGTCATCTGGAGGCATAAAATCCTGTGGCTGTTTGGTATGCTGGCTGGCTTCGCGCTTGGCAGCGGTCAGGGTTTGTCCTACCGTTTTTCATCGCGGGGCGGTCCTCTGCAGCATTGGCAGAATGGGCAGAACCTCCCACCAATGTTCGAGCGCGTGCGCGATTTTTACCAAAGCATGCCGACTTTCGCCTGGGTTTTGCTTGCTGGTACAGCGGTTGTGACAGTACTGCTTGTCAGTCTTATCGCTTTCTTTCTGCGCGAATACGGCGTGGCTGGCGTCATTAAGGGCTCAGCCCTGGCAAATGAACCGGAAAACGGAAAACTCAAGCTCAGCCAGATTCACCGCGCGCTGAAACCGTATTACTGGCGCCTGATTTTACTGCGCCTGCTGGCGAGTGGTGCCAGCGCGCTTTTAGCCGGTCTGTTGGCAATACCGATGGTTATTTTTATTATTGGCACCCTGGGCGTGGGGTTGTTCTGCCTGCTGCCATTCTTTATCCTGCTCATTCCGGTCGGGTGGACGGCACAGGTGTTGGTGCACAATGCCTCCATTGCCCTGGTGGATGAAGACCTGGGTCTGTTCCAGGCAGTCTCCCGTGCCTGGGAGCTGACTACACAAAACCTTGGTCCACTGCTGGTGCTGCACCTTATCCTGAGGCTCGTCCGCTTCGTTACCGCGCTGCCCCTCAGTCTTCCACTCCTCGCGGCATCCCTGCCTTTGATTCTCTCCATGCGGACTTCTGCTGTGGGCTGGACAATAGCGGCCGGACTAATTTCCGGGCTGCTGTGGCTTATCTTCCTGCCGCTCGTTTTGGCGGTCAATGCCGCGCTGAACGCGTTCGACCTGAGCGCCCGCGCTTTTGCTTTCCGCGAGCTGAAAGACAAAGCGCGCGTGGTGCCTGCTGGAACCCAGGAGCTGCCCAAGCAGGATACAAATTAGGAATATGAATTTGCCTGCTCTTTCACCACTGGGGGTAGCTTCCTCAGGGGGTAAGCGCCGTGGAACGCTGTTCCCGCGCGGATTTTTGCGGCGCGGTTTTTCAGCACTCCTTTTTCTGCTGCTTTTCTGGCAGTGCGTGCTGCCCGTCAGCGCGGCGCTCCGCGAGCAAGCGCTTCCCTCGCTGGAGATTCTTAACATTGACACGCGTGAATTTCCGCTCATCCGGGCAGAAATCAAACCCAACAACTTGCCAGGCGACCTGGCGGTCCCCTTCAACACTGGCACGATCAGTTTTCTGGAAAACGGGAATACAATCCAGGCGCGGGACGTGCAGGAGAATTACCAGGGCATTCATTTCGCGCTGGCAGTCAATCCGGATTTCGCGCTGGATTCGCGCGACCCCAAGGGCGTCTCCCGCTATGCCAAGCTCGTCGCGGCTTTCAAACAAATGGAGGGCGCGTTTTCTGCTGAGGGGCAGGACCGTTTCAGCTTATTTATCAACCCGGATTATGCTTATGAGCAGCTTTCGGACTTTGCTTCTCTTTCCACAGCCCTGGACGCGTACAGCGAAAACTTCCGTACCCAGAAGTCCGACCTTGCCAGCCTCACCAGTGCGATTGACGCGCTGAGCATGGACGAAAGCGGTAAGGATAAAGCGCTGCTGTACATCACCGGGCTGCCCACAATACAAGACGCGAAGAGCATTCAACTGCTTTCCGGGATAGCGGGCGAAAAGAATATCAAGGTCATTATCTGGCTGGCAGGCGAAGCCTTTATCGCGGCGTACCCCCAGATTCCATACCTGCAAGACCTGGCGGACAGCGCCGCTGGCAGCCTGTTTATCTATTCCGGCAGCGAGCCGCTCCCGGAAGCCAGCTCCTACTTGCGCAATTTAGGTAGAACTTATCAGGTATCCTACCTGTCCCTGGTGCGGACCAGCGGAACCCAGAGCTTAACCGCTCGCCTGGAGTTGGAGAGCGGCACGCTCAGCTCTCCCAGCAGCAATTTCGAGGCACAGGTGGAGCCTGCCGCGCTGAGTTTCCTTAACCTGCCGGAGACGCTATCCCTGCAGCAGTCCGCCGAAGGCGCCGTCACCCCGGCGGAACTCCCTGTGGAGGTGCTGGTTGATTTCGTGGACGGTCATCCGCGCAACCTTATTTCCGCCCGCCTGCTGGTCAACGGAACTGCAGTTCAGGAAAACACCCAGCCGCCTTTCAATAGCTTCATTATCCCCCTCAAGAACTATTCCGCTGCCGACAAACTGACGCTGCAGGTGCTCATGGTCGATGACCTGGGTTTGGAAGCCCGGACCCCACCCGCGGAAGTCGCGCTCAGGACTGCTTTGGCGCAAAAAGACAGCGGCGCGGGGCTGTTCCGAAGCCCCTGGCTCCTGATTGCTGCTGGCGCGGCGCTGGCTGGCCTGGTGGGCTTTGTTATCCTTCCAGCACTGCAAAAAGGCAAAAGCAAGCCTTTGACAGTCGCAGGCACGGAGCCAGCCCAAGCTGCCGCGCTTGCCGCCCCCACCATTCTGGCGACGCTGACTAAGCTCAGCCCGGAGAACCTGCCCACCCCGGATAAGCCCACCGCCATCACGCAGGAAATTACCATCATCGGCCGTGACCCTGACC
>JBCFBH010000010.1:0-37344 GCA_038562595.1 Anaerolineaceae bacterium | reverse complement strand
AATCCGCTTTAATATCTAAAGCGCGGCAGACGGGGCTTCGCCGCGCTCCCTAAAACGACCCGCTATCGCTGGCCAGGCGCTGCTGACTGAGCTCCTGGCCGGCGCTATTTATTTTGGAAGCCCCAGGCCAGGTCAGTAAAGCCCGCTAAATACGCTTCGGAGTAGTACTGGGCTAATTCTGCTTTGCCCTGCAGCTGCACGCCAAAGAAAGCGATGGCTAACTGCGCCATCCGTTTCACCTGGTCTGTGTCGTATATCATCATGTGTTCCCTGCCCAAAAAGGTGACCATGCTCTTTTCCGGGCTGCCCAGGTGTTCGAAAACGAATTTGCCTTCCGCGGGTTGGTAGGGGCTGTCCAGCCCGGCTTGAATCATCAGCACCGCTTTATCGGCGTAGCTCAGGCCTTTCTCGCCAAGCAGCCAGGCTCCGTCCGGGGCCATGGGCATCACTGCTTTGATGCGGGGGTCGGTGATTGGCTGCCAAAGGCCGTCCCCGCCCTTGGTGATATCCGCGCCGATAGCTTCTTCGACCCCCTTCCAATCTTCCGGCGTGGCGCAATAGTACGACAAATACCAACTCTCATAGGGCGGCTTCTGCAGCGCGGCTTGCTGGCACCAATTCAGATAGAAGGCCGGGTCCACGCGCGCGCCGCTCAGTAACAAGGCATTGGTTCCGTCAAAGGAATACCCCATCGCGCCGACTTTTTCCGTATCCATCAAGCCTTCCAGCTCAGCCGGTGGAGTTTTTGCTATCTGGTCCAGGGCGAAAACATAATCCAGCGGTTGGTCAATAGATTCCTTACCAAACTGCTGGTAAACATCTATCCCGTTGATGCCGATGTACACGAAGCCATGCGTAACAATCAGAGGGGCGAACATAAACCCAGCCTTTGTCGACGAGATAATCAGGGGATAGGGCGCCGCGCTTGCGTCCGGCTTCGCATCCGGCATTTCCGCCGGTCCGGTGTAATCGCTGGGCTTTTCCGCGGGATACCAGATAGTAAGCGTGACTTTGCGCCCCGCCCTGCTTTCATCCACAAAGGCGATGTTGCGCCGGATGCCCACCGCATAACTGCCCGGGATGGGAATCGGCAAAGCTTCGCTTTGGGCGGGAGGGGCTCCCTGCTCAGGAACCGCGGGAACGGTTTCAGTCCGGCCTGAACTGCAGCCGGAGACAAGCAAGCAAAAACAAATCAGGAGGGTGAGCAAAGAGGATTGCGATTTCATCGTGAGCTCCTTGGCAACTGTTCAGTTGGGTCTTTGAATTTAAATTGATTGGACAAATAAAATATACATCAACTTGATGAGGGATTCAATATATTTGAAAGTTCCTCACATATCTGCAGATTTCGGCCCGGAAGCCCGAGCGGGTCATCAATAAAAAAAGCAGCACACGCTGCTTCATCTGGTTAATTTCGGTTGTGAGGCACTGCGCCTTTCCCCCTGCGTTATTTAATTAACGCTCGCGTCTCAACCCTCCAACAAGGCGCGGAAGCTGTTTAAATTCACCCGCGCGGTCAAATCAAAGGAAAGGGGCGTAACGCTCACCTTGCGGTCAATTTTCACGACGTGCAGGTCGCTGCCTGGTTCGGGCACGCCCTGATCCAGCTTTACCACATAGCTCATGTTGCGCGAACCCTGGGCGTTTTCGCGCTTTGCCGGCACCGGGTAGAAGTAGCGTTCGCGCGATTGGCGCGTAACTACCCAGGGGGCCTCAGGCGTGGCGTCGTTGGGGACGTCTACCTTGAGCACGCCCACATCGAAGGGCATCTCTGTTTTTAGCAGTTTTTCCGCAAAGTAGCGCGTGAAATACCCCGCGACCGAAAAATCCACCTCAGGCGAAAGATTGTAATGCAGACTGACCGGGGTTTCCAGGGAGATTGCCAGCGCGGGGATGCCCAGAGTTGCGGCTTCCAGCGCGGCGCCGACCGTCCCGCTGATGGTAATGCCGGAGGCGACGTTTTCGCCGTAGTTAATCCCGGAGACCACCAGGTCTGGTTTGAAGCCGAGCACCTCATAATAGCCGTGTAAAAAGGCTTGCGCGGGGGAGCCGCCCACGGCATATACCTGCCACTCTTTGCCGTTGACGGTCATTCTGCGGGCATCGATGATGCCGTCTGATTCGCGCGGGAGCGCGCGCCCCATCGAGGTTTGCTGGACGCGCGGCGCAACCACATGGACAAAACCCAAGGGGGCCAGCGCCTCGGCTGCCGCCCACAAGCCCGGGGAATTGATGCTGTCGTCATTCGTCAGTAAAATCTGAGTTTTTTCTTTTGTGGTCATCCGCCCTATTCTAACTCTCTGCAGCGCTTATGGCAATAAATCAGCTTTTCTCATCCGGCTAAATTGCCAGCCAGGGCTTCTCCTGCCTGAGGTCACATTTTTTCGGGGTAGCTCTTCAGGATTTCCTGTCCGGGCAGGCGAATTGCCTTGGGGTCGCAAACGCTCTTGCAGAAACAGCAGCCCACCAGGCACAGGAAAGGCTCCGCCACCCACACATGCCCGTTTTCGTCGCGCTCAAAAACCTCGCGGGCGCAGGTTTCCAGGCAGGCGCCGCAATCATTGCACAGCTCCGGCGCGATAGCCGGAAACCAGGGGATTTGTTCGCGGGGGTAGCCGCGCCAGGTGCCATAATCGCGCGCCACCACGGCTTTCCCGCTGCCTTTCAGACGGAAAAAGCGGCTGTATTCCATGCACAGCGCGCTGGAATATTCAGGAATAGCTGAGGTCGGGATGAAATTGTGCTTGCGTACGCCGGCAATCAGGGCCTCTTTGAGCTTTTCCTCCGTGGGCAGCCAACCCTCGTCATAAAGCTGCGCGAACAGCTCTTCCAGGCCCAGCAAGCCGGTGGGCAAGCCGCCAATATTCAGCATGCGGTAACTGAGGTCTGCCATTACGCTCCAGAGCGCGCGGCGCAGTCTTCTGCGGCAGATTTCAGGAACCTTACCATCGCGGTCAGTCCGTTGCTGCGCTGGGAGGATAAATGCCGCCAGAAGCCCAGCTTGTCGAACAGACTCAGGTCCACGTTTTGATAGGCTTCCGCCGGCTGACCGTTCAGGAGTTCCTGCAGCAATGCCGCCAGACCCTTCACAATCAGCGAGTCGCTGTCCGTCTGAAAGTACAGCCTGCCCTCGCGGCACTCGGTGACGAACCAGACGCTGGATTGGCAGCCTTTGACCAGGTGTTCATCCTCTTTCAATTCCGCTGGCATGTCGGGCAGGGACTGACCTTTTTCAATCAGATAATCGTACTTTTCTTCCCAGTTTTCCAACAGGCTGAACTCAGCGCTGATTTGGGCGGCAATTTCTGCGGTAGTTTGCATCGCTTTACCTTTTTAACAATTTCAACACGCGCCTTATGCCGCGCGTAAGCGCGTCAATATCATCGCGGTTGTTGTAGAGCGCCAGGGAGGCGCGCACTGTGCCCGAGATGGACAGAGCGTCCATGATGGGCTGCGTGCAGTGCTGCCCGGTGCGCACTGCGACCCCTGAAGTATCCAGCAGGATGCCCATGTCGTAATGTTGGATGCCTTCCACGTTGAAGGGCAGGATGCTGGAACGGTGTCGTGGGTTCCCGTAAAGCGTCAGACCCGGGATGGCGCGCAATTGCTCGATGCCGTACGCCAGCAGGTCTTCTTCGTAGGCTTGCAGTTCCTGTGGGTCAAAGCGCTGCAGGTAGTCCACTGCCGCGCCGAGCCCGATGGCGCCTTCCACGTTTGGGGTGCCGGCTTCGAATTTGTGCGGTAGCTGCGTGAAGGTTACGCGCGTGCTGCTGACCTGGTCAATCATTTCGCCGCCATAAAGGAAGGGCGGCAGCTTCTCCAGCCAGCCTTCTTTGGCATACAAAACGCCGATGCCCATCGGCGCGTACATTTTATGTCCGGAGAAAGCGTAAAAGTCCGCGTCCAAAGCCTGCACGTCGCGCGCAGCCAGGTGCTGTACGGACTGGGCTGCGTCCACCAGGACAGGAACTCCTGCAGCGTGCGCCAGCGGGATAAAAGTTTCCAGCGGGTTGACGGTACCAAGCGAGTTGGAGACCTGGTTGAGCGCCAGCAGGCGGGTTTTTTCGGTGAACATACCCTTGAGAACTTCTGGGTCCAGCTCGCCAGTCGGGGTGAAGGGCAGCACGCGGAAGCGCGCACCTTTGCGCTGACAGAGCTCGAACCAGGGCACATAATTGCTGTGGTGCTCCAGCTGGCTGACGATGATCTCGTCGCCGGGCTGAATGAACGCTTCGCCGAAGGAAGTAGCCACCAGATTGATGGATTCCGTGGTTCCACGCGTAAAGATGACCTCGTGGGTGTGGGCGGCGTTGATAAAGCGCGCCACCTTCTCGCGCGCGGTTTCGTACATATCCGTGGCGCGCACCGCCAGCGTGTGACCGCCGCGGTGCACATTGCTGTTGACAGATGTATAGTAATCGCGCAAGGAATCAATGACAGCCTGCGGTTTTTGGGTGGTCGCCGCGTTGTCCAGGTAGACAAGCGGGTAATCGTTGATTCTGGTCGATAGAATCGGGAAATCTGCGCGCGCAGCGGAAATGGATATAGACATACCTGCCTCTGATAATTTCAGACCCATTGTACCATCACAGGCGCGGGCTGGCGCCCTCCGTCAGGTGTACAAGAGTTGCGGCCGCTGTGAAAGGGGATGGATTACAATTGTTAACAAACGGGACCTGATGCGTAAGATGCTCACCTTTGCAGCGACCGCACGCCCGTACTGGAGAAGGCATGCCCGAAAAAATCTTGGTTGTTGACGATGAAATTTCCCTGCAGGAAACCCTGGCGTATAACCTCACCCGGGAGGGCTATCAGGTGGAGGTAGCGGGCGATGGAAATCAAGCCCTTCAACTGGCGCGCTCGTCCAAACCCGACCTGGTCATCCTGGATGTGATGCTGCCTGGTCTGGATGGGTTTGAAGTGTGCCGGATTCTGCGTCAGGAAGCCAACATTCCGGTTCTGATGTTGACCGCGCGCGATGACGAAATTGACCGCGTGGTTGGTCTGGAAGTCGGCGCGGACGATTATCTGGCAAAGCCCTTCAGTATGCGCGAGCTTATCGCCAGGGTAAAAGCCCTGCTGCGGCGCGTGCGCCTGATCCGCGAAGACATGGTCACTGAAAAGCAGGAGGCTGAACAGCCCAAACTTATCACGTTTGACAACCTGGTCATCGACCTTGCGCGCCGGGAAGTGAAACTGGACGACAAAGTGCTGCCCCTGAAACCGAAGGAATATGAGCTGCTGCTCTTTATGGGGCAGCAAAAAGGGCGTCTGCTGACCCGCGAATTAATCCTGGAGCGGGTCTGGGGGTGGGGTTTTGTCGGGGATTCCCGCACAGTGGATGTGCACATCCGCTGGCTGCGCGAAAAAATTGAACCGAACCCCGAAACGCCCCAGCGCATTATCACAGTCCGGGGTGCAGGTTACCGCTTCGAAGGCTGAGCATGGATTGGTTGAGAAAACGGAGGTTTATTCTTCCGTACGTTCTGATATTCATCGGCAGTATAGTCCTTTCGGCTGTGTTCATTCCGCTGGCAACCCGTTCTGCGTACGCGCGGAGCGTTGAAAGCGGCCTGCCGCCCGATTTCACCATGATGTACCTATCCATCGGCGCAATCGTGGTCTTTGCGCTGACAGCCGCGCTTGTTACCACCGGCATCTATGCCAGCCGCAACTTCAATGTTATCCGGCAGCTGACAGACTCGGCGCGTCAGCTTGGGGAAGGCAAGTATCACAGCATCATCATCCCACCCCAGGTTAAATCCGTCCCGGAAATGCACGCTTTGAGCCAGGCGTTGGAAGAAACCGCCGCTCAGATTGAGGGGCAAATTTCCGCGCTTTCCACAGAACAGGTAATGCTCTCCACGGTCCTCGGACAAATGACCGACGGCGTGCTGATTGCCAGTCATGATGACCGTGTGCAGCTGCTTAACCCCGCCGCGGAGAGGCTTTTTGGCTATACCAATGACGAAGCTTTGGGGCATTCGGTCGTCGAAGTCATCCGCCACCATGTGCTGGTGGAATTGTGGAATTCCACTAAGAAAGGTGAATCAAAAACAATCACGCTGGAGACGGGCGCGGAGCATAAATTCCTGCAGGTCATTGGCATCCCGCTGGGGGAGCAGCTGCCAGGGCGTTCCATGCTCCTGTTTCAGGACCTGACGCAGCTCCACCGCCTGGAAATTGTACGCAAAGACTTCATTTCCAACATTTCGCACGAGCTGCGCACCCCGATGGCAAGCTTGAAAGCCCTGAGCGAGACGCTGTTGGACGGAGCGCTGGATGACCCGGCTGTCGCGAAACGCTTTATCGTGCGCGTCGATACCGAAGTGGACAACATGACTTTTCTGGTAAATGAACTTCTGGAGCTTTCCCGTATTGAAGCGGGCAGAACCAACCTGGAGTTCCAGCGCATAAACCCTTGCGACCTGATGAGAAAGCCCTATGAACGCATGCTGTTGCAGGCTGAGCGCGCCGGCTTGAGCCTGACAATGGACTGCAATGGGGACTTGCCGGCGGTGATTGCTGACCCGGACCGCATCGCCCAGGTATTTATTAACCTGCTGCACAACGCTATCAAATTTACGCCGAATGGCGGGCATATCCAGATGGGCGCCTGGATCCATGAAGATAAAGTTGTTTTTATGGTGCGCGATAATGGGATTGGGATTCCTGAGAAAGACCTCAACCGCATCTTTGAGCGTTTTTACAAGGTGGATCGCGCCCGCTCCGGGGGCGGCACCGGTTTGGGGCTGTCCATCAGTAAACACATGGTGGAAGCGCACGGCGGGTACATCTGGGCGGAGAGCGAGGAAGGCAAAGGCAGCAGCCTGTTCTTCGCCATACCAATCGCGTTCGCGTAGCGGAAGCGCGCTAGGATGACGCGCGCACAAAACATTGACAGACTTTTTACCGCGCTTTAACCCATCCCTAACCATGACAATGGCATAATATAAACGTATGAACCTGCCTGACGCAGGAGAGCTGTGCTTTGCGCGTGAAAAATCACGAACAATAGCGTACAATTGATTTATACAGAAAATACCGAACTTAGAGGAATTCAGACATGCCCCGCCTCACATTGGATCGAGAAATTCGCCTTATTCAGGATGAAACGCTGCTCCTTGGCAGTCTGGTGGAGCAGGCGGTGCTGAACGCCGTGGACGCCTTGAAATCCCGCGACGTTTCCGCGGCAAGGGCTGTTATCCGCAATGACGTGTTCATTAACGATAAACGGTTCGCGATTGAAAACCGCATCCTGATTCTGTTCGCCACGCAATCCCCAATGGCGCGCGACCTGCGACTGTTGGCGGCGGAGCTGGAACTCATCACCGAACTTGAGCGCATTGGCGATTACGCCAAAGGCATCGCCAGGGTGGCGGAGGAACTTGCCGACGATGAAACACCGGTTCCCATTCGGGAGATTTCCACCATGGCGGACTTGGCGGTCAGCATGCTGCACCGGGCGCTGGGCGCTTTCATTGCCGAAGACCTGGATACCGCCAGAACGCTGCCCGGCGAAGACGACCAGGTGGACGAACTCTATAAGGTCATCTACCGCAAAATCGTGCAGGGCATGATTGCCAACCCGAACTCGATTGACCATTCCAACCAAATTCTGTGGGTCATCCATAACATCGAACGCACCGCCGACCGGGTCACCAATATCTGCGAACGGATTGTGTTTATCGCCACCGGGGAACTGCTTGAGATGGACAGTTCCGACGATGAGCTTGAAAGCCTGGAAGACTGAGGAAGCGTTAGTGTCGCAATATCCCGGTGTTTAACTTATAATTGAATATGTTTCCGGTATCTGCGCCGGGTGGGAGCGCGCAGTTCTTTTCTGCTCTTCGTTTTCCCGGGCGGTCACCGCGTTTAATCCTAAGGAGAGCATCCCGTGTTAAAACCAAATACCACGAAAGGAAAACTAATCGTCGTTGAAGGCATCGACGGTTCCGGCAAATCAACCCAGATTGATTTGTTGTTCAAGTGGCTGCAGACCCAGGGCTATTCCGTGTTTTTTAGTGAATGGAACAGCTCCCCCCTGGTGAAAAGCACCACCAAAGCCGCTAAGAAGGAAAAGTCCTTCACCCCCACCACTTTCAGCATCCTGCACTGTACGGACTTTGCCGACCGCTGGGAGAACGGCATCTACCCTCTGCTGAAAGCAGGCGCGATTGTGCTGGCAGACCGTTACGTTTTCACCGCGTTTGCCCGGGACGTTGCCCGCGGGGTGGACCCGGTGTGGGTGCGCAATATGTACTCCTTTGCCATCAAACCGGATGCCGCCCTATACTTCCGCGTCCCGCTGGATGTGGCGGTGGAACGCATCACCGCAGCCCGCGCTAAACTTAAGTACTACGAAGCCGGGATGGACCTGAACCTTTCAGATAATATCAACGAGAGCTTCAAACTTTTCCAGGGCAAAATTCTGGAACAGTACGACCAGATGGTGGATGAATTCGAGCTGACGATGATTGACGGCACGCAGCCAGTGAAAGACCAGCAGAAAAATGTGCGCGCGCTGATAAAGAAGGTCCTGCGCGGATGGGAAGGCTTGCCCAATCCTAATAAGCCAACAGTATCCGCGCGTTCGGCGCAGCCCGCTGCGGAAAAAGGAGGCAAACAATGAAAAGCGCGAACTTTTACGGCGCCGGCTTTCCTTACCGGGACATTCAGCAGCTGCCCGGCAAGCTGATTGTGCTGGAAGGGACGGACGGCGTCGGACGCTCCACGCAAATTAAGCTGCTGCGGCGCTGGCTGGAGGATGAAGGCTACGCAGTCTCCGATACCGGTCTCACCCGTTCCATGCTGACCGCTTCCGGCCTGGAAGCCGCCAAGAGCGGGCACACCCTGGGCCCGCTCACTCTGAGCCTTTTTTACCTGGCGGATTTTGCCGACCGCCTGGAAAATTTGATTATTCCAGCCCTGCAAGCCGGCTTTGTGGTGCTCTCCGACCGCTATTTCTATTCTGTCATGGCGCGGGATGCCATCCGCGGGGTGGATAAATCCTGGTCCCGCCAGTTGTACGGCATCGCGCTCAGGCCTGACCTGATTCTTTACATGAAGGCGGAGGTGCCCGTCCTGGCGCAGCGGCTTATCCACGGGCGCGGGCTCAATTACTGGGAAGCGGGCATGGACCTGAATCTGGCCGATAATATGTACGACAGCTTCCTGGTATATCAAAATCTGCTTACCAAGGAATTTGACGAATTGGCGTTAGCCTACAACTTCGTTACGGTTGACGCAAACCAGAAAGCAGACGCTATCTTTGAGGACCTGAAAGTGCACATTCTGGAACTGCTGCACAACCGGCTGACCAAGACGAAAAAACCCAGATAAACAGCCGGACCTGAAAACTTATCAGAGCTGGTGCTCCTCCGGCGGAAGGAACGGAAATGATGAACGCTACTGCCGATACGATTGCTGTTTACGGCGCCAAAATCATCAGCCGGCATGCCGCTGCGATGAAAGGGGAAATGGAGGGAGTGCGCAAAGCGGAGGATATTGAATATATTCACCGCATGCGCGTGGCTTCGCGGCGCATGCGCAGCGCTCTGACTATCTTTAAAGCCTCCTTCAACAAAAAAGAGTATCAGGCAATCAACCGTGATGTGCGCAAAGTGACCCGCGCTCTGGGCGAAGCGCGGGATCTGGACGTGCAGCTTGAGGTGGTCCGCGAGGCGGAAGCACAGTTCAACAGCTCCCGTCTGCTCCCCGGGCTTAAGCGCTTACAACTGCGCCTGACCCAAAAGCGCGCCGAGTCGCAGGAGCATGTCATCAGCGCGATGGACCGGCTGGCGCAGGACCGGCTGCTGGAACGCCTGGAAGCCTGGTACGCGCCTTTGCAAGCGGCGGCTGAAGGCGTCTATCTCTATTCCCCGGCCCTGTACCAACTGGCATTTGAGAGCGTGCAAGCCCGCCTCATGGAGCTCCTGGGGCATGTGCCCTATATCAGCGACCCCGGGAACATGACGGAGCTGCATGCTATGCGCATCAGCGCCAAGCGGTTGCGCTATACCCTGGAAGCCTTTGACGACCTGTTCAACGGGCGTCTGAAGCCGTACATTTCCGCTGGTCGCAAGCTTCAGGACCAATTGGGCTTTATTCACGACATGGACGTGTGGATTCAGTTCGTGCCGGCCTTCATCGAGGAAGAGCGTGCGCGCATCGTGGGTTACTTTGGCAGCGACAGACCGCTCAAGCGCTTGCTGCCCGGCCTGCAGGCTTTCCAGGAATCCCGCCGCGGACTGCGCGAAGCCGCTTATGCGGAATTTCTGGTTTCCTGGTCGGAAATTGAAGCGGCTAAGACCTGGGAAGAAATGATGCGCCTGCTCAATACCCCGATGGACCTGGAATCGGCGCTGCGCCTGCTGGAAGCAGCCCGCGCGAACAATAATCCGGAGGCAGAGCCCGGCAGCCCGGCAGACGCTGCCTGAGGCGGGCAGTTTCCCGGTGGTGTTTTTGTCATGAAGGGTTTCTGGGGTTCATTTACGCGCGTTGGCACGGGGGCTGAATGATCACAGGCAGTGACGAAAATCCTGTTATTTCTCACGATGACGCCTGATTCGTCTTTGCGAGGGAGCGCAAGCGACTGAAGCAATCTGCCTCTTTGCACATTGGGAGACAAAGTATCCTTTGGGTATCGCTTCGCTTCGCTCCACACGATGACGCCTGATTCGTCTTTGCGATGGAGCGCTAGCGACTGAAGCAATCTGCCTGTTTGCACATTTGGGAGACAAAGCACCCTTTGGGTATCGCTTCGCTTCGCTCCACACGATGACGCCTGATTCGTCTTTGCGAGGGAGCGCAAGCGACCGAAGCAATCTGCCTGTTTGCACATTTGGGAGACAAAGTACCCATTGGGTATCGCTTCGCTCGTGATGGCGAATGCCCGGCTGCCGAAGGGGAGACATTGTGACCTTTGGGTGTTGCTTTGGCTCTCGCGTGGAGGTTTGATACGGCGAAGCATCTGTTTTTCAAAGAAAGATCCTTCGCTTCCACCTGTACCCGTCAGGGGTATCAGGATGACAAGCCCACTTATCCGTAGTATTCTCTGCTCACTTGGATTGATAAAAATCCCGCTCGGCACTTCGTTCTATCCTGAGCAAAAAGGCGTAATTAATCGCGCCAATGATGACCATCACGATGAGCAAGATCAGGTAAGCCGTCCGCCAATTCGTGGAGCCGACCATCATAGTGAATTCAGACATCCCGCCGATGCCCGAAATCAGCGTGAGCGGCATAAAAATGGTCGTAATCAGAGTCAACCGGCGCATGATTGCGTTGGTGCGGTTCGAAGACTCCGCCATGGAATTGCTGATGAGCGACAGGTGAATTTCCATCAGGTTGGTCACCTGTTCGCGAGCGGTCTCCGCGATTTCATAATACTTGGACAGGTGATCGTAAACATCCCGGAAATAAATCAAGGAGTTTTCAATTAGGAAGGGGCTGTCTTTGCGCACAAGCTTACCGACCAGTTCCCGCTCGTGGAAGAGCGACTTCCGGATGACCTGCAAATCGCGGCGGGACTCCATCAACGCACCAAGGTTAAAGCCGGCGGCGTCTTTGAGAATCGCGTCCTCGTCCGCATCCAGCTTTTCTTCAATGCCTTCCACCGCCGCCAGCTTGTGATCCACAATCATATCCACCACCTGATGCAGCAAATAAGAAGGACCCAGCCGGACGGTATCCATTTCCCGCTCAATGGAAGCTTCTATTGTGGATAATACCGCGTTATCGTTCGAATCGCGATTACTTACGGTAATCAGGAAGTTCTTGCTGATGAATAAATCCAATTCGTGCGCTTCCAGCCCATCGGCGCCTTGTTCAAAGATTGAAAAGGTCATGAACGAATAAATCGGAAAGAGGTCGAGCTTGGGCAGTTGGTCGCCATTCAGGCAGTCCTCGATGGAAAGCGGGTGGATGCCGAGCCTGGTGTTGAGCTCAGCCAGAGATTCCGCGCTTGGGTCGATGTAGTCCAACCAGATATAGCCTTCCTCGCCAGCGAACAGCAGCGCGTCGTTCAGTCCGGCTGCCCGCTGCAGTGTTCCCGACCTTGTGATGGTGAAATATCGGTTTTCAGGTGTGTTCATCAGCTTATCCTCCTGTGTTAACCCGGCCGATCGGCTTGCCGTTGACGGGCGCTTGCTCTGCCCACTCGCGATTTACCTGAAGCGCAGCTTTACCAATGGGGCAATTGGGTTCCAATCCAATAAACGGGCAAATCGCGCCGCGGAGACGTGCCTGCTCCCCTGCACCTGCCGGCGTTTCCGCCAGAGGGCTGGCAGCGCTTGCAGCGCTTCCCACTTGGCGCGCGCGAGCAGCCTGCCGCGCCCGGTAAGCACGCCAGCCAGCAGGTACGCCAGATTCACCAGCAGGTGCGCGGGCAGCAGCAGCCAGAAAAATGCGCCCGGCATATTTTTGATAAAAGTCCAGAGAATGTTGCGGTGGGAATACCGCAAGGCAAATTCGCTGCGAACAGCTGTGCTGCCCGAGCCCACATGCCGCGCGACCGCCTGCGGGAGGTAAAAGCACGGGTATCCCAGCAAACGCAGCCTCAGGTCCAGGTCCACATCCTCCAGGTAAGCAAAGAAATCTTCGTCAAAACCGCCGGCTTCCCGGAAGGCAGCCAGAGGATACGCGCTGGCGGCAGCGCAAGCGCTGATGACTTCGCGTTCGGTTGGCCAGGCTTTTGCCAACGGCTGCCCGTGGGACTTACGCCATGCCAGCCCGGCGGCAGAATACACGTTCCACTCCCCATCCAGGCGGCTCGGGTCCGCTGCCATGAGCAGGCGCGAAGCAAAACAGGCGCCCGGGCGTTTTTGCGCGGCGGCATAGATTTCAGCCAGCCATTCCGACTGCGGATAGGCGTCCGCGTTGAGCAGCACCAGGTACTCCCCGCGGGCGGTCCTGGCTGCCAGGTTGTTGCCGCCGGCAAAGCCGAGGTTGCGTTCCGAGCGCAGGACTGTGAGCGGAAGTCCTGGGTGTTGGGCAAGCAATTCGGTATCCAGAGCTTCCGGCGAGCCATTATCCAGCAGGATCAGTTCATAATCCTGGCAGGTCTGGCTTTCCAGCGCGTCCAAAACGCCGGCAAGGAAGCGCCCGCTGTTCCAGTGGAGCATCACAACGGAAAAGAAAGGCGCAGCCGCGGCGCCGGGGGGCGCTTTAGGGTCGGTAAGCGGTTTTTCCATAGGCTATGATAGTATTATAATTTAAGAACATTCGAGGCAATCAAGGATCCTGTATTGACAAGTCCCGCCAAACCAATCTACGACTCTGCCGCGCACGCGCTGCCAGCGCTTTCGGAACTGCGGGAACTGCGGCATTACCGTTTTTTGTTGTTCCAGCTCATCCGGCGCGATCTGGTCGCACGTTATAAGCGCTCTATCCTGGGGGTAGCCTGGACGATGTTGAACCCGCTGGGCACGATGCTGATTATGACCTTCGTGTTTTCAAACCTGTTCAACTCGGTTGAATCCTATCCGGTCTATATTCTCAGCGGTCTGATTGTCTGGAACTTCTTCTCGCAGGGCACGAATGCCGCCATGGTCGGGCTGATCTGGGGCGGGAGCCTGATGCAGCGGATTTACCTGCCGCGCACCATTTTTGGCGTCTCCGCCATTGGCACCGCGCTGGTGAACCTGCTCATCGCGCTCATTCCGCTCACATTGGTCATGTTGATTACCGGCACGCCCATCCCGCTGACAGTGCTTTTTCTGCCGGTGTCCATCCTGCTGCTGACTGCCTTCACGCTCGGCTTCGGGCTTATGCTGTCCGCCCTGGCGATTTACTTTCCGGACGTAGCCGAGATGTATCAGATCCTGCTGACCGCCTGGATGTACCTGACCCCCATCATCTACCCCGAGGAAATTATTCCCGAACGTTTTCTGGGTCTGTACCGCCTCAACCCCATGTATTGGATGGTGAAGCTCTTCCGTCTGCCTATTTATTACGGCCGCATCCCAACCTTTGCTGAAATTCTGCCCGCGCTTGCCTGGGCAATCGGTTTTCTGATCATCGGCTGGTTCTTCTTCACCTCAAAATCGGATGAATATGCTTACCGCATCTGACCTTTCCCCAGGCTTGCCGGCTGACCTCTCCAAACGCGAACCAATCATTGTGCTCGAGGATGTCAGCGTGCAGTACCGCGTGCCCAAAGAGCGCATCGGCACCTTCAAGGAATACGCCATTCGCGCGCTGCAGCGCCGCCTGCAATTTATGCAGTTCCTGGCGCTGAAAGACGTCGACCTGACCATCTATCGGGGTGAGGTTTTTGGCATCATCGGAAACAACGGCGCGGGCAAGAGCACGATGCTCAAGGTCATCTCACGCGTGCTGCGCCCGACCCGGGGGCGCGTGGCGCTCTACGGCAAAATTGCGCCCCTGCTGGAACTGGGCGCGGGCTTCCACCCCGAGCTCTCCGGGCGGGAGAACGTCTACCTGAACGGCGCTCTGCTGGGCTACAACCAGACTGAAATGGACGCAGTGTTTGAGAGTATTGTTGACTTCGCCGAACTGCGCGATTTTATTGACGCGCCGGTGCGCACCTACTCCTCGGGCATGTATGCCCGGCTCGGTTTCGCCGTAGCCACCGCGCATATGCCTGAAATTCTGATTGTGGATGAAATCCTCAGCGTGGGGGATGAATCTTTCCAGAAAAAAAGCAATGACCTGATGCAAGATTTCCATAAACAAGGCGCCACTGTGCTGATTGTTTCGCATAACCTGAATAAAATCCAGGAAATGTGCCAGCGCGTAGCCTGGCTGAACCGTGGAGAATTGAAAATGTTAGGCGACCCCGCGCAAGTGGTGCAAGCTTACCGGGAAAGTAACCAGTAAAATGCGCTGCGAGCCCACCGCTCTTCCTGAAGTCTTCCTGCTGACCCCTCAGGTTCATGGAGACCAGCGCGGTTTTTTCATGGAAACCTTCCGGCAGGACTTGTTTGAAGCGGCCGTCGGGCCTTACCATTTCGTGCAGGACAACCACTCCGGCTCAAAACGCGGCAGCCTGCGGGGCTTGCATTACCAGGTGCGGCAGACCCAGGGGAAACTTGTGCGCGCAGTGGTCGGCGAGGTTTTTGACGTGGCGGTGGATATTCGTCAGGGTTCACCCGGTTTTGGACGATGGGTGGGGGCGCTCTTATCCGCCGAGAACAAACGACAGTTGTGGCTGCCGCCCGGCTTCGCGCACGGGTTCTGCGTGCTCAGCGAATGGGCGGAGGTTTTTTATAAAACCACGGATTACTACGCGCCCGAGTGGGAACGCGGGCTGCGCTGGGACGACCCTGCGCTTGGCATTGCCTGGCCGCTGCCAGAGGGACGCGCGCCGCTGATTTCCGCCAGAGACGAGAACAACCCATGCCTGGCAGACGCGGAAACGTTCCCCGTTGGCTGGACTGTAGAGACACCCGGGGAGGGATGATGACGCGCAACGTGTTGGTCACCGGAGGGGCTGGCTTTATCGGTTCCAATTTTGTGCATTACCTGCTGCGCGCAGACCCTGAGGTCAGGGTTGTGACCCTGGACGCGCTCACCTATGCCGGCAGCCTGGAGAACCTGAAAGACCTGCCCGACCCCACGCGCCACAGCTTTGTCCAGGGCGACATCGCCGACCGCGCTTTGCTGGAGCGGCTCTTCGCGGAACACACAATCGACACCGTCGTGCATTTTGCCGCCGAAACCCACGTGGACCGCTCTATTCACGACCCCGGCGTTTTCGTGCAGACCAACGTGCTGGGCACCTTCACGCTGCTGGAAGCCGCGCGGAAAGCCTGGCTGGTGGATAAAATCGTGCCGGTGGAGCAGGCGCGCTTTCATCATGTTTCCACCGATGAGGTCTTTGGCACACTCTCGCGCGAGGAACCGCCCTTTGAGGAGAGCACGCCCTACCAGCCGCGCTCGCCTTACGCGGCCTCCAAAGCCTCCAGCGACCACTTTGTGCGGGCATATCACATCACCTACGGGCTGCCGGTCAGCATCAGCAACTGCTCCAACAACTACGGTCCGCGCCAGTTCCCCGAAAAGCTGGTCCCGCTCATGATTTTGAACGCCAGCTCAGGCAAAGCCCTGCCTGTGTACGGCGACGGCATGCAAATCCGCGACTGGCTGTACGTGGACGACCACTGCGAAGCGATCTGGCTGGTGGCCACCCGCGGTCAGGTCGGCGAGACCTATTGCGTGGGGGGCGACAACCAGCCGCCCAATATCGAAATCGTGCGCACAATTTGTCAGATTATGGATGAACTCCAACCGCGCTCCGTCTGGGCGCCGCATGAAAAATTGATCAGCTATGTGGCGGACCGCCCGGGGCATGACCGGCGTTATGACATCAATATCTCCAAAATCAAGAACGAACTTGGCTGGCAACCCAGGCACTCGCTGAAACAGGGCATGCTGGACACCGTCGTCTGGTATCTGGAACACCCGGAGTGGGTCCAGAGCGTCACCCATAACTCGGATTACAGCAGTTGGGTACAGAAAAATTACAGTAACAGGAGAGCTTGAGCATGAAAGGGATTATTCTGGCAGGCGGGAAAGGCACGCGGCTTTACCCTCTCACCATGGCGGTCAGCAAGCAGCTGCTGCCTGTGTATGACAAACCGATGGTTTATTACCCTTTGTCCATGCTCATGTTGGCTGGCATCCGGGAAATTCTGGTCATCACCACGCCGGAGGAGCAGTTCCTGTATCAGCGTTTGCTGAGGGACGGCTCGCAGTGGGGTTTGAGCTTTTCCTACGCCGTCCAGCCTGTTCCGCGCGGTCTGGCGGATGCTTTCTTGATTGGCAGGGATTTTCTGGCGGGCGAGAGCGCCTGCCTCATCCTGGGCGATAACATTTTCTTTGGGCATGGGCTGCCGGAAGTGCTGCGCAGCGCGGCATCCTTGCAGGACGGCGCGGTGGTTTTCGCCTATCCTGTGCGGGACCCCGAGCGTTACGGCGTGGTGGAGTTTGACGAGAACCGCAAAGCAATCAGCCTGGAAGAAAAGCCGGCGCGTCCGCGCTCCAACTTTGCCGTGCCGGGCATTTACTTCTATGACAATAATGTGGTTCGCTATGCGGAGGAGCTGAAGCCTTCCCCGCGCGGCGAAATTGAAATCACGGACATCAACCGGCGTTACCTGGAGGCAGGCAAATTGCAGGTGAAGGTGCTGGGCAGGGGCGTGGCCTGGCTGGACGCCGGCACGCATGAGAGCCTGCTGCAGGCTGCTATGTTCGTGCAGGCGGTGGAAGATCGGCAGGGGATGATGATTTCTTGCGTGGAAGAGATTGCTTACCGCATGGGCTTTATTGATGGAGCTCAACTGATGCAATGCGCGCAGGAAATGGCTGGGAATGAGTACGGGCAGTATCTTCTGCGCTTTGTGAAAGGCCTTGGGGCGTGAAAAAAATCCTGCAGATTGGTACTAAAGGTCAATTGGGTTGGGAATTGCTCCGCACCTGCGCGCCTTTGGGTGATGTGATCGCGCTGGATTACCCCGCCGTTGACCTTGCGGATAGCGGCGGTTTGCAGGCGCTTATTCGGAACACCAAACCCGATATTATTATTAATGCTGCTGCATACACCAATGTGGATAAAGCGGAGAGTGAACCTGAAAAAGCCAGGGCGATTAATGCGACCGGGCCTGGGATACTGGCCGAAGAGGCCAGGAAAATTGACGCAGTGTTGGTGCATTATTCCACCGATTATGTGTTTGACGGCACAAAAGATAGCCCCTACAACGAGACGGACCGACCCAATCCCCTGAATGTTTATGGTCAGACCAAGCTGGAAGGGGAGGAGTGTATAGCCGCTGCCGGATGCTCGTACCTGGTGTTGCGATCGAGCTGGATTTATTCAAAACGCAGCGGATTTGTGGCGAAAGTGTTGGAATGGGCTCGCTCACAGGAAGTTTTGCGGGTAGTGGACGACCAGGTCAGCGGGCCGACTTCAGCGCGTATGCTGGCAGAGCTGACCGCGCTGCTGCTGGCCGGCGCGGGCTCAGACCCGTTTGCCTGGCTGGCGGAGCGCGCGGGGGTGTATCACTGCGCAGGGGACGGCGCTTGCAGCCGCTACGCCTGGGCGCAGGAAATCCTGAAGCTTGACCCGCGGCGTGAGGAGCAAAAAGTGCGCGAGCTTTTACCCGCCAGCAGTGATGAATTCCCGACCCCGGCGGCGCGTCCGCTGGTTTCCGCCCTGGATTGCGGCAAGCTGGAGCGCGTTTTTGGGCTGCGCCTGCCCCCCTGGCAGACAGCCCTGAAGATGGCAATGGAAGCCACTTGAAAAACGCAGGATTTCGCGCAGAAACCCAGCGTGTTATTCCGTACAACGCACATCAAGGTTGAGAGCAGTCGATGGCATTTTTTCACTCCTTGCGGCAGAAGGCGCGTAATCTCGCGGTGCGCATCTCCCCATCTGTGTTGGACACCGACCTGGCACTCCTGCGGAGGTCAGGCTATTTCGACGCCTTCTGGTATGAACAAAATAACCCGGACGTAACAGCGCGCAGACTGGACCCGCTGCGGCATTATCTGCTCTACGGTGGATTAGAAGGGCGCAGCCCCGGTCCAAAATTCGACAGCCTGGGCTACCTGGAGAGCAACCCGGATGTGCGCGCCGCGGGCATCAATCCGCTCGTGCATTACCTGAAATTTGGGCGGGCGGAAGGGCGTTCTCCCTACGGCGCGGCGCGTGAGGCGGAGCTAAAAACGGATATGCGCGCCATCCAGGAGCATTATATCCGCGTGTTTGGCAGCCCGATTGATTTCCGAAATCCAACGCGGTTCATGGAAAAGCTGCAAGTTTACAAGCTCGTCTTCCGCAACCCTATCATGCACATATTCGCGGATAAAGCCGCGGCGAAAAAATTAGTCGGGGAAATCATCGGCGAAGAGTACATTGTCCCGCTGATTGGAATTTATGACCGCTTTGAGGATATCCCCCGAGAAAAACTGCCAAACCAGTTTGTCATCAAAGCCAACCACGCTTCCGGGTTTACCATTATCTGCCGCGATAAAGCCAGCTTTGACTGGGAGAAAGCCGCAAGGGAAGCAGAGGCCTGGCTTGGATATGACTTCTTTGGGCGCTTTTGGGAGTGGTGCTATTTGGGCATTAAACCCAGGCTGGTAGTGGAAGAACTTCTGCTCGACGAGAGCGGCAAAATTCCGCCGGACTGCAAAATTCACGTGACCGACGGCAAAGTCTGCGAAGTGCAGTATATCTATGACCGTTTCGACGGCGTCCAATCGACGGTACATATGACGCCGCAGTGGGAACGCCTGCCTTATTCAATCAACGTCCTTCCGCATGCCGCTGACGTTGATAGACCTCCGCAGACCGACCTGATGATGGAACTGGCTGAAAAGCTTGGCCGGGGTTTCCCGTTTGTCCGGGTGGACTTTATGCTCTGCCGGGGACGCGTGTACTTCGCGGAGACAACTTTTTATCCGACAGGCGCTTTTGGCGTTATTAATCCTCCGGAGTGGGATGAGAAACTGGGAGAGCGGGTCGCGCTCAGCGGTCGCTATGATACCGATTACTTCGGCCGCCTGTCCGATGAAGTCTTCCGGGAGATGGCACTGGCGCCGGAGAGCATGCCGCAAGAGGCTTCTGTTCCGGCTTTCGCTCCGTTAGGAGCAGAGCAGAATGGGGCACCACCACCCCTGAAGGCGCTGATATTCACCCATTCCAGCGCTTTGGGCGGCGCGGAACGCAGCCTTTTGGAGCTTGTGCGCGAACTTGGTCAGGACTATAACACGCGCTGCACGGTGCTGCTGCCCAGCGCAGGTTTGCTGGAAACTGAGCTGCAAAAAGCCGGAGCGCAGACTGTTATTGCTCCCATCAGTTGGTGGTGCGCCCTTTCGCAGGCGGAATTGGAACAGAACTATGCCAACCTGGCGTTTACCAGCGCCTGGCTGTGCGAGAACCTGCCTATGCTGAGGGACCTGCAGCCCGATGTGCTGCTCACCAACACGCTTGTTATGCCCTGGGGGGCTCTTTGCGCCTTTTTGCTGGATAAGCCTCACCTGTGGTTGGTGAACGAGTTCGGTGCACTCGATCATGGGCTGCTGTTTCAGCTTGGGCTGGAAAAGAGTCTGGAGTTCATTGCAGAAAGTTCAGAAAGGGTGCTCACCCGTTCAAAGGCGATTCAAAAGACGCTTTTCCCGAACCTGACTGCCCCCAAGGTGGAAACCGTTTACCGCTATGTCCCGCCGCCCGACGAAGATGACCTGATTCCTGAAGCTGGCGCTCCTGGTTTTGAAAACCCGCAGGCTTTCAAGCTTTTATTAGCTGGCACAATCTCGGAGGGCAAAGGTCAGGAAGACGCGCTGCGCGCGCTTAAAATTCTGCTGGACCGCGGGCTTGGACCGCTGGAATTACTCATGCCGGGCAATGCCCATCCAGAGTACCAGGCGCGGGTGCAGGCGCTCATCACCTCGCTTGGCTTGGAATCTTCCGCAAAAATGCTCCCATTCCAACACAAGATACACGCGCTCACCAACCAGGCTGACGCGGTGCTGATTTGCTCACGCATGGAAGGGCTTGGGCGAATGTGCCTGGAGGCGATGCTGCTGAAAAAGCCAGTGATTGGAACCGCATCCGGCGGCAACCTGGAGATGATACAAGACGGCGAGACGGGCTTGCTTTACCCGCCAGGCGATATTTCCGCGCTGGCGGACCAAATCGAGCGCCTGATGAAAGACCCGAGTTTGCGCATCCGTCTGGCGGAGGCTGGCTTCCGTTTTGTCAGCGAAAAATTCAGCGAAGAGTGCTTTGGCGGGCGCATCAGCGAGCTTCTGCGCGAGCTGCCCAGACGCGAAATTGCCTGGACTGAGACGCTGGACGAAGCTCTGGTGGCGTTGACCGGGAGTGAATTCGCTGGTTTTGTCCGCCGCACCATCGCGGTCAACAAAGCCTTGAAAAAGCCCCTCGCGATTCGCTGAGCCTCTGGCAGGCGCGCCAGCCCGGCTATAATAAATCTAGACACAGCACATCCCGACAGGAGCCTAGCATGTCAGTCAGACGCGTCGCCTTTTTCGCCTATAATCCAGTTGAATCCGCGCTGGAGTTGTATCGCTTTAGATCCCCGCTGAAAGCTGCTGGAATTGCGCTTATCCAGGGCGTGGTGGCTGGCGAGCCCAAACCTGAAGTCATTGCTGACGCGGACTTGGTCTGCATCCAGCGCGATTTTTCGCGTCAGTTTAAAGCTTACCTAAGCGTCCTGGATGAAGCGCGCGCGCGGGGAGTTCCAGTGGTTTTGGACCTGGACGACAACCTGCTGGCGCTGCCCCCCGACCATCCGGACAGGCTGGCTGGAGATTTTGCCGACAGCCTGCCAGCTCTTCTGCATGCCCTGCTCAGCGCGGACGCTCTGACCGTCACTACCCCCGAATTAAAACAGGAACTTGCCCCGTTCAACGCGAATGTGACGGTGCTGCCCAATTACCTGGACGCCGACAGGTGGCAATTTCGGCAGCCTGTTTTGCGCGCGCAGGACAGACCTGTAAGAATCCTATTCATGGGCACACCCACGCACACACCCGACCTGGAAGGCATCTCCGAAGCTCTGCGCGGCACGGCAAACCGCTTTGGCAGCAAGGTGTGTTTTACCTTTTTTGGCGCTAAGCCACCCGAAGGATTGGCAGAGCTTGCCCCGGTTGATTTCCATCCGGTGCGCAGCTACGATTACCGGCAGTTTCAGGATGAGTTCTGCCGGCTGGACGCAGATATCGCGCTCGCTCCACTGCAAGATAACCCCTTTAACCGCTGCAAAAGCGCGATTAAATTCCTGGAGTATTCCGCGCGGGGTTTAGCGGGGATCTTTGCTGCGCTGCCGCCCTACGCCGATGTGGTGCAAGATGGTGAAAATGGATTTTTAGCTGGAGAGCCGCGCGAATGGGAGCAAAAACTCGGGGCTTTGATTGAAAATCCTGATCTTTGTTTGAAAATGGCTGAACGCGCCCAGGAAGATATCCGCCGAAAGTGGCTGATACAAAATCACGGGCAGGAATGGCAGAATGCCTATGATGAAATCGCCCGCCGGGGAATCAATACAGCGGATAATGAAAATCCGCTGAAGCAGGCGCTCGCCGCGGCAGCCCTGCAGTTGGACGAGCTGAGGGTCCTGACCAACAGCCGCTATACCAAAATGAGCGAGGACCTTGCCACTCAACACGCCGAAATCTTAATGCGAGGGGAACAGTTGGACGCTTTGCGGAGCGAAACGGAAAAACAAATCGAAGCTCTGCGAAGCGAAATACTCAGTAAAGATGGTCTGATTGACGCTTTTCGGGACGAAGTGGTGGGATACGCCAGCAGCAGGAGCTGGAAACTGACCCGCCCGCTGCGCGCTTTTAATCGTCTGCTTGCGCGCTTGCTTAAAAAGTGAGGCGCGCGCTTGCCTGGGCAGTTTTCAGGCTACCAAATCCCGCCCGCAATAATAATCATCCAGGACGATGCTGGAAAGCAGCGCGGTTTCCGCCGCAGATTGCTTGGTCAGAAAAGCATCCATCAAAGCAGTTGCCACAAAGCAGGACGGCCGAAAATCGGGCAGCAAGTTTTGGCGGATTTCCCGCAGGTCAGCCGTATACTGCAGCGCGCCAGCCAGAATTTGATCCCTGATTTCAGACGGCGCTAATTCTTCATCATGCAGCGGGCGATAATGTGCGACCGGCTTGCCTGCTTCAATTTCGTAATATTCAATTTGCGCGTCATTGGAACTGAGCAGCTTCTCCAGGTCAAAGCTGCGCAAAAACAGGAGCGGCGCGCTGACTTTCGGATCAATCTGGTCCCCAAAACAGCCGCGGAGTTGTACTCCGTAGCGCTTGGCAACCGCGCTCGCGCGGTCTTCGGTCATCAAATAATACCCGTGCACCGGCTTTGAAAGGATTTTGTTCAGATGCCCCTGGACAGTTCCACCGTAACCGATATCCACTACCGCAGGCTTGCTCTCCTCCGCAAAACCGGCGCTGCGCAGGTACAAGAGCATGCCTTCCCGTTCTGCTTGTGCCTGACGAGTAATATCAGGCTCCAGGCTCCGCAAGGCATTTCCCAGTTTACCGATTTTCTTGTTTTGTATTTCGATCATTGTATCCGCGGAATATCCGGACGTAGCCTGCAAGGCCTGCCATTTTTCCTGGCTGGGGCTGATGCCATAACGCGTCTTAAGCAGTTTGCCGAAGGTATTTGGGAAGTAGGTGGTTCTGGCAATATCTAATATTTCTTCAAATGAGGAAAGGGCTGCCATGCTGCTGCTGCGGCGGGAAAGCACCATATATTGTGAGCGCGGCGCGTCGGGCAGGCCTTCCACCCAGGCATCGTAAACCGCCTTCATGATTTTCCCTTCGCGGGAGAGGAAATGCAGGCTGTCAATCCCATCCGCGCGGGCTTGTTCGAACAGCCAATGAGAAAAGCTCACCAGCAGGGGTCCCACCAGGTTGTAACCCCAATTCTCCGGGCTCACCGGGAATAAACTGACGGGATCATACTCAGGGTAGCATATTTCAGAATAATTATGCAGGATGACCTGCCCCAGGCTAAGCGCCTCATCCAGGTCGCCCCGCTTTTCGACCTGATCCACAAGTTTAGCGAGACGAGGGTTTCCCCGCGCCATTTCCACCGGGCGTAAGACCGGCAGCGCCCGTGATCCTTGCTCCCAGGGAATTTGAATATCGGAACGCTCGTTATCGCCCAGGACAACTAAGTCTTCAGGGGAGATTTGATAACTCTTGCGCACCTGTTCAAAAAGCTGGCCGCTGTCTTTGCGCACGCCTTCAGCATTGGAAACAAAGAGCTGATCCCAGCCTTCCACGCCTGCCTTTGCCAGCATGCGTTCCACTGTCTCTTTGGGCAAAGAGGTATCTGTAATCAGGGCTACAGGTCTGCCTGTGGCCACTGCCGAACGGAACAACCTGACGCCCTCTTCACGTGGATGGACGCTCGCGACTTCCACGGATTCCTCAAGTTCGCGCAGGTCAGCTAATTCCTCCGCCCCGAGCTGCGTCAGCTCTCCCAGGCGCGCATAAATCTCTTCCAAGCCGACGTCCGCGCCTTTCTGCGCGCGTGCCTGGGCTTCGGCTTCGGCTCGAAACCGAAGGAACAGCTGTCCAGCCTCGGTAAAGCTGCGGCGCGCCACAATTTTCTTGGTGAATTCCGGATCGAGCAGGGGTTTGGAGAGCAATGTGTCAAAGATATCCAGACCAATCAGTTTTTCAGGGCCATCAGTCAGCATGGATTTTACGTCCGCAAAGCGGTGCGGGACGACTTGATCCAGGCGCCAGGCGGACCAGCTTGGAAACTTTTTATCCTTAAGGATAGCCAGGTGATAGCCCTGATCCACGACACTCACACCAAGCATCCGTTCCAGTGTGTGCGCCAGCGTTCCGTCGGTCTGACCACTTTCGGGAGGGAAATCTTCCAGCGTGATCCCGGCCTCGAAGAGCGGCGCGAGCGCTTCTGCGCGCGCCCAGAACATGGAGCCCGCTGGGAAGTCGAAATACCCACGCGGCAGAGCGTTCAAACCCAAAGAGCCCGCCCAGCGTTCAGCCAATGCGCGATTTGCCAGCCAGGTATGAGCCTGATAGAACACTAAATGGTAGGTTTGCGGATAAACCATGCCAAAGGGGGTCTCATCGGTGAGCAGGCTGAATATTTGCTGGATCCTATCGCTGCTTCCAAGCAATTCTCTCAGCAGGTACTCCCGCCAACCCTCTGTCGCGCCTTCGTTATATAGTGATTTTTTTGTGTGAAAGTGCGCGACAATATCATAATTCCGCAGCTGTGGACCAAACGCGACCACAAAGGGACTGAGGTCGCGCCCCCGATTAGGCACAACTTGGATGGTTAGCTTACGCAGTTTTGGCAGACCTGCAAAAACTTCCCGACAGGCAAGAGCAGCAGCTTCGGTTATGACGGAGATAAACAAGTCAAACTTAAACGGGATGTTCTTCAGGTAAGGCGCAAATTCCGGAATCAAATCCTCATAATAGATGTGAACATGTACTGCAATTTTCCCGGAAAAGCTCGCCAGGCGCGGAACAGTATCCATATCCACCATACTGCCAGGAACAAAACCCGTGGTCCCCGGGCTTTGCGCAAGCGCGGCGTGTGCGCTATGAAGAAGATTTGGGAAGCGGGCTGTAAGGAATCTTTGCAACCTGGCGCGTTGGGCAGGCGTTAGCGGCAGGCGAAAGTATACGCGGCGCAGCGTTTTGACCAAAGCACGCGAGGATGGATGGGACCTTGCTTGCCGGCGGATAGGGAGCGAGGCTTCTTTGGGCTGACGCCCTTCTTTTTTGCCGAAGCGCACATAATGAAGCAAGGGATTCATGCCCGACTGCCGTACGTCCGCGTTGTTTTGCAGGTAAAAGCTGGTGCTGAAGCGCGAGGAAGGGTCGCGTCCTTCTTTCCATCCAAAACGCATATAATGCCTCAGCGGGTCCCAATCAGCGCGTCGTACGTCGTCGTTATGCAGCAGATAATAACGGGCATCAAACTCGCCGCTGCGGGCGACTTTTATTGCATCAATCCAGCGCTTTGGGTTCATCGGCATTATGAAGGCTTTTGTCTACTCATGAAATTTACCTGTTTGCCCCGATTCTACTACAAGCATTGAATGCGGCGCTCAGGAAAGAGTACCGACTGGGAGAAGCCCAGCGCGCGTTAATTGTCTCCGTTGAATGTCTTGTTATAATAAATCCATTGGAGATGCGTTGCCAGGCAAATTCTTCCGTCCCGGGCAAAGAAAAGCCACAATAAAGGATAAAAATTGCAGCAAAAGTTAATTTCCATCGTTGTTCCGGTTTTTAATACCGAAAAATACGTTGAACGCTGTCTGAAAAGCCTTCTCGGTCAAACATATTCCAATCTTGAAATCATCGTTGTTAACGACTGCTCCTCAGGGAATATCGAAGAGATCCTTCAGCCATTGATGCGCGAGGATCGCAGAATCCGCTATATCAGGCATGAGGTGAACAAAGGCTTATACCAGGCGAGACTCTCCGGTGCCGACCTCGCCCAGGGCGCCTATATCGCCTTCGCCGACAGTGATGATTACGTCAGCAGTAACTTTTATCAAGGGCTTTTGCTCAGCGCGGAAAAGCATCAATCCGATATCGTGATTGGCCAGACAGTCATCCAAAAGCAAAATGGGGACAAAATCCGGTATACCCTGCACGATGCTTCTTTCGATTTTGACCAACTGAACGGCAGGGATGTGCAGGAACACTATTTCGACCAGAAGGGTCACTGCTATTCCTGGCACACCATTTGGAACAAACTTTATAAAAAAGAACTTTGGGACCGCTGCCGACCCTATTACGATCAAATTTCCGGTCATTTAATCATGACTGAGGACGTTGCCTTTTCGACGCCGCTGTTTTATTTTGCCCAAAAAGTAAGCACTGTTAAGAATGATTGCTACTTTTACTGTGAGAATACCAGCGCTGCCACTAATGTCGAGAAGATAAGTTTCGAACGTTTCAGCAAAAATATCCATGATATGAAGCTGTCGTTCGACTTTTGCGAAAACTTTCTGACCCAAGTTGCTTCCTCCAAGATGTATCATAGTGATTTTCAGCAATTTCGCGATAAATACGCGCGCATGTGGGGAAGCCTGGGAGAACTTGTCTTTACAGGAACCGGACAGCACAAGGTCCGAAAATTGATGGAGGAATTTGATCCAGGGAGTGATACTAACAGGGATCCCGACGACTTCTTTTTTGAAAGTTTGCAGTCGCCATGGAACGAAGGCCTGGAAAAAATCAAACTTCAAATCCGGGATGACCAGTGCGAGCTTGTGAGCTTTGATATCTTCGATACCGCGGTGTACAGGCCGCTTTATAACCCGACCGACCTTTTTTATCTGCTGGACAAGAAGTTTGAGACGATTGCTCCCAATAAAATCACTTTTCACGAAATCAGAACTATTGGGGAGGAGGAAGCGCGCCGCAAGTGCGGCGAAAAACGTTCGTCCTTTCAGGATGTAACGATAGACGAAATCTATCAGACTATCGGCGAATACTTTGGTCTTGAAGCGGATCTCACCCTGGCGATGTTGGCTGAAGAAAAACGCCTGGAAATCGCGTTTTGCCGCCCCAGAAAATCCGCGAAAGAACTCTATGATTATGCCCTCCTGTGCGGGAAGAAAGTAATCTTCACGTCCGATATGTACCTTGATGAGGATACGATTCGGGCAATTCTCTCCAAGTGCGGATATGAGGCATACGAGCAGCTCTACCTTTCATCCTCTTATCGGAAGACGAAACATCAGGGAGACCTTTACCGCGCTGTTCTGAAGGATTTGAAGGTTAAAGCCGCAAATGTTTTGCACATTGGGGACAACTTTCAGAACGATGTGAGCAACGCTCAGAAATATGGGATGAATGCGGCGCATTTCCCAAGAGCGCTGGATGTGTTTGAAAATAAAATCGCGGAAACGCCGACGGGAGGATGTTCCACGGTCGCGCAGCTGGCTGGGGGCGTTGTTGTAGACCCGCAAGTGCTGATAGACTCCCTCGGATACCGGACGATGATTGCCATGATAGCCAACCGTTATTTCGACAATCCTTTTCGCGGTTTTGACCCACAGACTGACTTTAATGCCGACCCGTATTTTATTGGGTATTATCCCCTGGGAATGCACCTGTTCGGATTAACTACCTGGCTCCAACATTCCTTACGTAGCCTGAGCTACGAAACAGTTCATTTTTTAGCGAGGGATGGCTACCTGCCGATGAAAGCCTACGAGATTTTCGCGGACTTAGGCGGACCTTCCCCGACGGCGCAATATGCCTATGCCTCACGCAAAGCCCTGATGCCGGCTATTGTTTCTACCCGTTTAGACTTCTATGATTTGCCCGTGGAATATCGCAATCACAGCCCCAAAACCCTTCTGAATGTCCTGAAATTCTGTAGCAGGGATTTCACGGAAGCAGAAATTGAAACGCAGCTGCGAGCTGCTGGTATTCCATACGAAAAGGTATTTGAGTGGAAAGGGGAGTACCGACGCTTTCTTGGGTATTTCCTCGAGAATTTGTATTCAGCGGAGAAGCATCAGCAGGCGTACGACTTGGCAAAGCGTTACTATGCCGGTTGGAGAACGAATAGTGACGCAGCCTTCGATATGGGCTACAGCGGGAGAATTCAGGAAGCGATTTGCCGGCTGGTGGGTCAGCCAATCCATGTGTTTTTTGTGCACCGCGACGAAGTGCGCGAGCCGATGCTGGAACGGAAAAGCGCCTTTCACGCGGAATGCTTCTATGATTTCACTCCCGGAATGAGCGGGTTAATCCGCGAGCATCTGTTTTCGGAAGCAGGCGGGTCTTGTATCGCCTTCCAGGAAGAAAATGGGCGGGCTGTTCCGGTTCTGGAAGAAGAAGAGAAAAAATACCCGGACCGCTTCGTTGTTGAACAGATTCAGCGCGGCGCGTTGGATTTCTGCCGGGATTTCCTGGAGACTTTTGGAGACTATCTGGCTTGGCTTCCGTTTAAAAATCTCGAGCTTTCGCTTCCGTTTGAGGGCTATCTGAGCAGTATGAAGGATGCAGATTGCAGGCTCTTCAAAGCATCGTATTTTGAAGATACAGTTTACGGCGCAAAGGCTTCAATCAATATCTATGATTTTCTGAAGGCGCAATACGCCCGCATGTTCAGACCCGAGATGAATGGACCAGATATGGTCAATCGCCTTCTATATAATCGTGGAAAACTGACGAAATTTATCGGTTATGCCCTTTTCGACCGCATAACTTTGAAAGAAAAGGTTAAAAATCAACTGTCTAGCCATAAGTTTTTCTTGCGCATTACCACAAAGGCCTACCATGGTTGGAAAAAAACAAGGCACAAAAACCAGTGAGCTGTGTTAACGTGGGAAACGACCGCGAACTATCCCTTGGATAGATCCTTTCGTTATCGCAAAGCTTGGACCTGAGCCCTCAGCGCTTATCGGAATCAATCGTGATGTCATCGCTCAATTCTTAAAGTTATAATAGTATGAACATTTCAGTATTTGACCCAGTGTTAGCAATCAATGAATACTTTTTCGCAAGCTAAGTCTGAAATAAACAAACCCCCACTCGCGGAGCGCCTGGTTCTGGTTGTTCTGCTGCTCGTTTTCGCGGTCTGCGCGGGAATGCTGGCTTTCAACCTGAAAGAAGGCATCATTCCGGACGAAAAGGCGCATTTCATCTTCGCGCAGCATTACGCCAGCACCCTGGGCATCCCCCCAGACGTGCCTGAAACCCAGGCGCAAGGCTGGTACATCGCGCATTACCCCTTCCTTTACCATTGGCTCTCCGGGCGGGTCATCAACCTCACGCAGCTGTTTGCCCCCGCCGCTTCGGATTGGGCGCTGCTGCTGGTTTTGCGCCTCACCAGCGTCCTCTATGCGACTGGCAACCTGTATATGACTTACCTATTATCCAGGGAACTCATCCGGAAAAAATGGTGGCCGCTGCTTCCTGTCTTTTTGCTAGCAAATACTTTGATGTTTACATTCCTGGCAGGCGGTGCGAACTACGATAACCTGACCAACCTACTGTGCACCGCGGGGCTCTATTTCCTGATGCGCGCTTTTCGCGGTCGGGATTTTTTCCTCAACAGTCTGGGCTGGCTCATCTGCATCTGTCTGGCTTGCCTGGTAAAGTATGCGGTTCTACCCCTGGCGTTGGTCACTTTCCTTGCCTGGTTGGGCTTCACGATTTGGAAGCGAAAGAAATTATTCCCACAGACCAGGTGGACCGCCGGGCGGGCGGTGCTGCTGGCGGCAGCCTTACTGCTTGTGCTGGGCAACCTGGCGCTCTACGGCTACAACCTGGTTGTATTCCGGGAGGTGCTGCCCGATTGCGAAGACCTGTTCCAGGCAGCCCAATGCGCGCTCAGTCCCTACTACAAACGCCTGGAGGAATTGGGACTGCCGCAGAAGCTGACCATCGCGGAAAGCATCCGTCAGGATTACCCGGACCCCCTCGAGTACCTGACCGGGCAGTGGTTTAAGGACATGCTCACCAAGACCTACGGCATTCTCGGGCACAAGTCTTACTATCCAGGGCATATCATCACGGTTTACCAGCTTTTTTACCTGGGGATGCTTCTTTTAGCGGCTCGCTTTTGGCGGAAGCCCGGCTTCGCAATCTGGAGCGCGGTTGGCATCATTAGCGGCTTTGCGCTCGCGGTGTTTATCGTTAACTTTGAAAGCGAACTGACATACGGCTTCAAGCAAATCTCGCTGCAGGGGCGTTATCTCTTTCCGGTCATCGCCCTGTTCTATGCCCTGACCGCCTATACGCAAAGCCTGGTGAAACCTAAATTTCTCCGTGTCCTGGTGCTTGTGATAAGCTGCGCGCTGTTCATCTTCGGCGGTCCGCTCAAGTTTCTGACCCTCGCCGACAAAGCCTTTGCCGGCTGGTTTTTGCCTTAGGCGCGCATTACCTTTCCAGAATTTAACCAAAAGCGCGAAACGACCGCGTTTTTTAATTCAAAGGCATTCCCAACTGCGCCTGCCGCTGGAATTTACCCGTCCTTATTTTCCCCTTCAGTCTCGTCTGCCTCGATGCTGTACTCCTGGGGCTGTTTATCAGCCTGTTCAGACTCCCTCCCCTTCCGCCGCCCGGCAGCGAGCAGCAGACCACCCGCACCTGCCAGGAGCGCTACCACCGGTATCAACCAGAGCGGATTCGTGCCCGAAATTCTTTCCCATACACCCGGCACGGCAGACAGCGTGGACGTTGGGCTCGGCAGAGGCGTGCGCGTGGGAGTAGCCTGTGCAGTGGGTGTTTGCGTAAGCGTCGGGGTCTCCGTCGGTGGGAGGGGTGTAAAAGTAGGGGTTGCCGGCGGGGTGACGTTCAGGAGCAGTTTTTCGCCGGCCCACAGCGTGTAGTTGACCGTCATATTGTTCCAGCGCAGCAGGTCTTCCACCGCGATGCCGTAATATCGGGCAATCCAGCTGAAGTTCTGCCCTTCGCCGACGGTGTGGTAATACTTGCCGTCCGCGGCGGGGGTCAGCATTTCCAGCGGGGTGAGCGGGCGCGGCGTAGGGGTTGGCGTTACGTTGCCCGGATCCATCAGCAGTACCTGTCCGATTTGCAGCGGCATGTCAATCGTCAGGCCGTTCAGCGCCAGAATCCGCTCGATGCTCACGCCGTAAACCTGGCTGATCAGGGTCAGATTTTGGTACGCCCCCACGGTGTGCGTGATTTTCCCGTCCGGTCCGGGCGCGTTGGCGGTGAAGTATCCCACCGGCGTGGGTGTCTGGTAACCCGGCGCGTTGGGGTTGGGGATGACCAGCAGCTGCCCGACCTGCAGGGTCGTGCCTTCCGGCAGGTTGTTCCACCGCAGGATTTCCTTGATGGTGACCTGATATGCCACCGCGATAGCCCAGAAGGACTGACCGGACTGGACTTCGTGCACGATTCTTCCGTCGGCATCCGGCTCGGCAATCACGACCGGCACGATCACCCCATACCCGCCGCCCCCGCCGACAGGACCGCCTGGGGAAGTGTACGTGCCGCATTCTTCGCCGGAGACGTAAGCTGCCTGCAGGATGTAATAGGTGGAGCCGTTTGAAGCCCGGGCGACCCCCGCGCCGACGTTGCAGTAGTAGGCTTGGGTGGCGGGGCGCATGTGGTCCGGGTCTGCCCACATGAGCATGATTTCATCAATGCCGGCGTTGTAGCCGATGGCAAAGTTTTCCGTCGCCCAGACGGTGCCCCCACCGCCGTAACCGGCTGCCGCGATGCGCCCTTTCACGTCGCCAATATGCCAGGAGAGCAGTTGGTCGGCCATGATTTGGGCAGTAGTCTGCGCCACCGCGTCGATAATCGGGTCTTCGATCAGCGCGGGCAGCCCGTTCGCCATGCGCAGGGTGTTCATCGCCATGATCAGGTCCCCCGCCGAGACTTCGGCAAGCGGCATGGGGTCAGCTTCGGCTGCGGCCTTTTGGGCTGGCAGCCAGGCAAAGGTGAGCAGCAATAACGCCGCAAGGAGCGCGCGAAAGCGATTAAGGCGGGGCATATTCCATATATACCACAATTCTTAGGGGGAGTTTTTTGGTCAAATCCAAACTTAATGGCATTAAAGCGAAATGTGCGCTGCCAGTGAACTGTGCGATTACGCGCTGCAAGGATGATAAAATATGCTCAGGAAGTATACAGCGCACACGAAATGCGCTTTCCAAGGAGTCCGCGTTGAAAAAACTGGTCATCCAAATCCCCGCTTATAACGAAGCAGAAAACATCGCCGGTACGTTGGCGGATATCCCCCGCCGCTATGAAGGGATTGACGAAGTGCAGGTGATTGTCATAGACGACGGTTCCACAGACGGCACAGCCAGGGTGGCGCTTGAAAACGGCGCTGACGCGGTCATCCGCCACCGGCGCAACCGCGGGCTTTCACGCGCCTTCATATCCGGCATCCAGTTCGCGCTGGCGCTTGGCGCGGATATCATCGTCAACACGGACGCCGACAACCAGTACCCGGGTAATGAAATTCAGCGCTTAATTCAACCTATTCTGAATGATTCCGCAGACCTGGTGATTGGTGACCGGAATCCGGCGGAAAACGCGCATTTTTCCGCGGTAAAACGCAGGATGGAAGCATTTGGCAGCTGGATAGCCCGGAAAGTTTCCGGAACAAGCGTGCCGGATACTGTCAGCGGCTTCCGGGCGTATTCACGCTACGCGGCGCTTCCGCTGCAGGTGTTCAACCCGTATTCCTACACGCTCGAGACCTTGGTCCAGGCCGGCAAGAGCCAGATGAAAATCGCATACATCCCTATTAATACCAACCCGAACCTGCGCGAATCACGGCTTCACAACGGCTTGCTGCAATTCATCTGGAAGCAGGGCGGCGTGATAGTGCGTTCCTATGTTCTTTACCAGCCGCTGCGAACCTTTGTCTCGCTGGGCGCGGTTTTTCTGGCAGCCGGCCTGGCGCTGCTGCTGCGGTTCTTGATTTACTATTTCATCACTGATACGGCCGGTCGGCTGCTGCAGTCCGTCACGATTGGCGGCACACTCACCATCGTGGGCATCATCTTGATTATTATCGGCTTTATCGGGGATTCCGTGCGCGCCAGCCGCCAGATTTCCGAGGAAATCCTGGTTTCCCTGCGGGATAAAACCCGCCTGGGCGAGCTTTCCCAGGTGCGGGAATTCAATGGTCAGCCGGTCTTCACCCCCGGGCAGCCTTTCCCGGAAAGCGAAACGTAGACCTCAGCTTCCCTCCTGAAACGAATTTTCAGGTCTTCTCGAATGTCAGTATTGGTGGCGCGGCAATCCGCCTGTGAACTGGGCTGTGGGCGGCAGACCCGAGGGATGCCAGCGGGGAGACCGCTTCGTTCCTCGCGGTGACGAGGGATTCGTCGTTGCGAACCCCCACTGTAATGAAGCCCGGTGGCTTGTCGTGCTGAGCGGAACGCGAAGCATCTTATTAAGCTTAGTGTCTTCGCTGGCAACCTATACCTGTCAGGTTCATTGATTTCCGCCGAATAACCAGAGATGCCAACCGGGAGACCGCTTCGTTCCTCGCGGTGACGAGGGATTCGTCGTTGCGAGCCCCCGCTGCTGGTACTGCCAAAGCCTGGGGACTACATGGAGGGGGCGCGGCAATCTGCCTTTAGTTTTCTTAGAAACCTTCTTTTAGCTATCCCAGACTTAAAACGCAGACTGCCACGACCCTTTGCCGGCCCAGGGTATCCCTGGCATCCAGCGCTCCACGGCAAAGGGTCTCGCAGTGACCATAACACAGGGTGCGCTATAAGAGAAAATGAAACAAGCAGCGCCGCCCCTGTGTCATCCTGAACGAAGTGAAGGATCTTTCAGTTATGAAATCCGGCCCCATCATCTTGGCTCAGCACAGTAGTTTAATAACGCAGACTGCCACGACCCTTTGCCGTTCCAGGGTATCCCTGACATCCAGCGCTCCGCGGCCAAGGGTCTCGCAGCGACTGTTAAGAAGGATGCAAAGACGCAGAAAAGCAAAACAAGCGGCGCCGCCCCTGTGTCACCCTGAGCGCAGTGAAGGGTCTTTGTTAAATCTTGCCGGGGCATCTCGAAAAAAACAACCATAAAGTGAAATTGGAGTGAGAATTCCGCGAATCCTCACCGTCAGCCGGTCTTCCCGCCCGGGCATCCTTTCTCCGCAAACGAACATTAGGAATCTCTGATACCACGCCGCGAACGAGAAGATTTCCGGCAGCTTAAAAATGACGAAATTTTTAAATTTTCCCCGCCAACCACCAAACTCCATATGCTATACTTTGATAGAGGTGGACGTACGCGGGTGGAATGCCCCACCAATACAATCAATAACAAAAGGATTAGCACGGCGTTATGTCGTTTGTTCACTTGCATGTACACTCTTCCTACTCAGTTCTGGACGGTTTTGGCAAACCAGCCGACCTGGTTGCCAGGGTGCGCGAACTGGGTATGCCCGCCGTGGCCCTGACCGACCACGGCACAATGTTTGGCACGCTGGATTTCTTTAAGGAAGCTAACGCGGCCGGGATTAAACCGATTATCGGTCTGGAAACCTACCTTGCCCCGCGCTCCCGCTTCGACAAAGACGTAAGCAAAGATAAAAAGCCCTTCCACCTTGTGCTGCTGGCTGAAAATATGCAGGGCTACAAGAACCTGCTGCAAATCGCCACCGCCAGCCAGCTGGAGGGCTTTTACTACCACCCCCGCATTGACAAAGAGTATCTCGCCGCGCACGCGGACGGGCTGATTGCCAGTTCTGCCTGCCTCTCCGGCGAGCTTTCGCGCGCGTTTTTGGAGGGCGACCCTGAAAAAGCCGAACGCGCGCTCGGTTGGTATCTGGACCTTTTTGGGCGGGATCGCTTCTTCCTGGAAATTCAGGACCACAACCTGCCTGAACTGAACCAGGTCAACCGCGGCTTGCTTGGGCTGGCGGAAAAGTTCCAGGCGCGCATGATTGCCACAAACGATGTGCATTACATCCGACGCGAAGATGCTGAAATGCAGGATGTTCTCCTGGCTATTCAGACCGGCAAACTGCTCACCGACCAGAACCGCATGACGATGACGGACGACTCGTACTACCTGCGCAGTCCGCAGGAGATGCGCTACCTCTTTTCCGAAATCCCGGAAGCGCTCAGCAACACACTCGAAATTGCTGAGCGCTGTGAGGTGGACCTGACCCGCAAGGGTTATCATCTGCCCAGGTTTGAGCTGCCAAACGGGGAAAACCCCGGCGCTTACCTGCGTGACCTGTGCGTGGAAGGGCTGCGCAAGCGCATCCCCGGGGAAGCGGACCTGCCGGAAACGCGCGCACGCCTGGATTACGAACTGGGCGTGATTCAAACCATGGGCTTTGAGGAGTACTTCCTGATTGTGTGGGATTTGTGCCGGCACGCGCGTGCAAAGAACATCTGGTACAACGCGCGCGGCTCCTCGGCTGGTTCGCTGGTGGCCTTCGCGCTGGAGATTACCTCCGTGGAGCCCATCCGGCATAAACTGATGTTCGAACGCTTTTTGAACCCGGACCGCGTGACCATGCCCGATATCGACCTGGATTTTCAGGACGACCGGCGCGCGGATATGATGGAATACTGTAACGAAAAATACGGCGCGGACAAGGTCGCTCAGATTATCACCTTTGGCACCATGGGCGCGCGCGGCGCCATCCGCGACGTCGGGCGGGTGATGAACATCCCGCTGCCGGAAGTGGACCGGGTGGCGAAAATCATCCCAAGGCCGCAGCAGGGTAAAACGCCCAGCATTGCCGAAACGCTGGAGAAGTCTCCCGAACTGCGCGCAGTTTACGAATCCAGCGAGCAAATGAAAAAGCTGATTGATACCGCCAGCCGCATGGAAGGCGGTATCCGCAGCGTGGGCACCCACGCCGCCGGGGTGATTATCAGCGACGCGCCCATCACGGAATACCTGCCGCTGCACCGCCCGACCGGGCAAAACGAAGACCTGCCGATAAAATCGGTAGCTCAGTACGATATGGACGGGATTAACGACCTGGGCCTGCTCAAAGTGGATTTTTTGGGGCTGGTCACGCTCACGATTATGGCGAAAGCCTGCGAACTGATTGAGCACCGGCACGGTCGGAAGCTGACCCTTGAGAACATTCCAACAGACGACCCCGAAGTCTACCGGTATATCAGCGAGGGGCACACGGTCGGGATGTTCCAGCTGGAAGGCAGCGGGATGACCAGCAAGATTATGCAGATGCAGCCGACCGAACTCTCACACCTGATTGCCATGATCGCGCTGTTCCGCCCGGGACCTATGGACAGCATCCCCGAGTATATCGACCGGATGCACGGGCGCAAACAGGTGACCTACGCGCATGAAAAACTGAAACCCATCCTCGAGGAAACTTACGGACACGCGGTCTACCAGGAACAGGTCATGCAGGCGGCTATCGCGCTGGCAGGTTATTCTCCCGCGGATTCGGACAAACTGCGCTCTGCCATCTCCAAAAAGAAAGAAAAGGAAATTGCCGCCCACCGCGTGCAGTTTATTGAAGGCGCGGTAAAGAACGGCATCGCCCGGAAGGACGCTGAGTCCATTTTTACGGAGTGGGAAGGCTTCGCGCACTACGGCTTCAACAAGAGCCACGCGGCGGATTACGGGGTCATCGCGGTGCAGACCGCCTACCTCAAGTACTACTACCCGGTTGAGTATATGACCGCGCTGCTTTCGGCGTGGAAGAACGACAATGAAAAGTGCGCGCTTTATGTGGCGGAATGCAAGGCGATGGGGCTGGAAGTGCTCCCTCCGGATGTGAACACCAGCGGATACGACTTCGTGATTGAAGACCGACCGGACCAGACCGCTGCCATCCGCTTTGGTTTGGGCGCGGTGAAGAACGTCGGTCAGGCGCCGGTGGAGTTAATCATCGCGGCGCGCGGCGGAAGGAACTTCGCCAATATCACGGACTTCGCCCGGCGGGTGGACTTGCGCCAGGTCGGCAAACGCCCGCTGGAGTGCCTGATGAAGGTAGGCGCGCTGGACGGGTTTGGTCCGCGCCATTCCCTGCTGAGCTCGCTGGAGCAATTGGTATCCGTCAGCGCGGCGCATTTCCGCGCGGTGGAGTTGGGTCAGCTCACGCTCTTCAGCGGCGCGCAGGAGCCCGGCGCGGAGGTGAGGCTCTTCGCGGGCAGCGCGGCGGACCACAATGAACAGCTGGAGTGGGAGAAGGAACTGCTCGGTCTGTATGTTTCCGACCATCCCCTGAACACGTATATGAGCCTGATTAATGGTCAGATTACGCACCTGGCGAACCAACTGGAAGAACTGTCCAATAAGGAAGCTGTGGTGGTCGGCGGTCTGGTCAAGAAAGCGCGCCCGATTTTGACCAAAAAGCAGCAGGAGATGGGCTTTGTCACCATCGAGGAC
>JBCFBH010000100.1:0-3800 GCA_038562595.1 Anaerolineaceae bacterium | reverse complement strand
GGGCGGCTTCTCCCAAGGTAAAGGCAAAGGATTCGCAAGCTTGCGATTACAAAAAGAAAGGCAGATTGCCGCGCTTCGCTCGCAACGACGAAAGGATGGAAGAAACCCTCTTCCGCCCTGCGGGCACCTTCCCCCTGGGGAAGGCTGGAAGGCAGTCTTCCGCCCGCGGGCGGCTTATCCCAAGGTAAAGGCAAAGGATTCGCAAGCTTGCGATGACAAAAAGAAAGGCAGATTGCCGCGCTTCGCTCGCAACGACGAAAGGATGGAAGAGACCCTCTTCCGCCCTGCGGGCACCTTCCCCCTGGGGAAGGCTGGAAGGCATTCTTATGCCCTGCGAGCGGCTTCCCACTGGGGGGCTGAGAGATCCTCTTCCGCCCTGCGGGCACCTTCCCCCTGGGGAAGGCTGGAAAGCATTCTTCCGCCCACCGGGCACCTTCACCCTTGGGAGGGCTGGAAGCGCCGCGGAAATTAGCCTGAGAGCAGCTCTCAGCCGACGATATTCACCAGCCGGCCGGGCACAACGATCACTTTCCGCACCTGTCTGCCATTCAGCGCGGCGCGCACTGCCTCGCTTGCCAGCGCTTTCTCCTGCGCCTCTGCGTCGCTGATGCCCGGGGCGACCAGGATGCGATCGCGCAGTTTGCCGTTTACCTGCACCACCAGCGTGATTTCTTCGTCGCGCGCGGCTTCTTCATCCACCAGCGGCCATGCCTGGGTGTGGATGGAATAGGGCTTGCCCAGGCGTTCCCACAGTTCCTCGGCGATGTGCGGGCAGAGCGGCGCCAGCATGCGCAGGTAGATATCCACGCACGCGTTCCATTCCGGGCTGCCCCAGGCGCCGGCGTTTTTGGCGCGGCCCATCTCGTTCAGCAGCTCCATCAGGCTGGAGACAATCGTGTTGAACTCAAAGTTTTCATAGTCATAGCTGATTGCGCCCAGCACCTGGTGCGTTTTCCGCAGCAGCGCGCGCAGAACATCGGGGGCAGCCGTCGTTTCGGCAGGCTCCAGAATCATCGCCCACACGCGGCGCAGCCAGCGCGAGTTGCCTTCAATGCCGCTGCTGTTCCACGGACCGCCGACTTCCCAGCGTGAGAAAAAGGTCAGGTAAGAGCGCACGGTGTCCGCGCCGTAACGGGCGACCAGGTCGTCCGGAGCGATAACATTGCCGCGGGATTTGGACATCTTTTCGCCGTCCTCGCCCAACACCATGCCCTGGTTGCGCAGCTGCAGCATCGGCTCGCGACCGCTGGTGATGCCGCAGTCACGGCAGGCTTTGTGGAAAAAGCGCACATACATCAGATGCATGGTGGCGTGTTCACTGCCGCCAGTGTAGGTGTCCACTGGCATCCAGGCGCGGTATTTCTGCGGGTCGAAGGGGTAGCTGTCGAAATCCGGGCTGAGGTAGCGCATGAAGTACCAGCTGGAGCACATAAAAGTGTCCATGGTGTCCGTTTCGCGCTCTGCCGGGCCGCCGCACTCCGGGCAGGTAGTGAAACGCCAGCTCGGATGCAGCTTCAGCGGACTCTTGCCGGTGGGCAGCCATTCTACGTCATCCGGCAGCAGCACAGGGAGCTGCTCTTCCGGGACGGGAACCGTGCCGCAGTGCGGGCAGTAGATAATCGGGATGGGCGCGCCCCAATAGCGCTGGCGCGAAATGAGCCAGTCGTGCAGGTGGTAGGTGACCGAGCCCTTGCCAACGCCCAGCTTTTCGATGTAAGCAATGGCTGCTTCCATGCTTTTTTCTTCCGGGGTGCCGCTGAGGGGCCCGGAATGGACCATCGCGCCGTGAGCTTCCACCGCGGCGGTCATTTCCGCGGGGTCGATATCAGGGCTGCCATCCGGCTGGATAACCACGCGAATGGGCAGATCGTATTGACGCGCGAATTCAAAATCGCGCTGGTCGTGGGCGGGCACGGCCATGATGGCGCCGCTGCCGTAGCCCATCAGCACGTAATCCGCGATCCACACCGGCACCCGCTCACCATTGACCGGGTTGAGGGCGTAAGCGCCGGTGAACACACCGGTTTTAGCCCGGTCGGCAGCCTCGCGCTGAATATCCGATTGACGTTGGGTCTGGACTTGATAGGCGCGCACCGCATCCGCTTGTTCTGGCGTGGTGAGTTTGTCCACCAGCGGATGTTCCGGCGCGAGTACCATAAAGGTCACCCCCCAGAGCGTGTCCGGGCGGGTGGTAAAGACCTCAATCGGGTCGCCTTGTTCGGTTGTAAAGGTCACAGACGCGCCCTTGGACCTGCCAATCCAATTGGTCTGGAGCGTTTTGATGGTATCCGGCCAGTCGATATCCGAAAAATCCAGCAGCTCCTCGGCGTAGTTGGTGATGCGGAAGAGCCACTGCCGCAGGTCTTTTCTGATGACGGGCGTCCCGCAGCGTTCGCAGTGGCGGTCTTCGCCCTGCACCTGCTCCCGCGCGAGGGTTGTGTTGCAGTTGGGGCAGAAGTCCACCGGTGCTTCATTTTGGTAGGCGAAGTTGTGCTTGAAGAATTGCAGGAAGAACCACTGCGTCCAGCGGTAGTATTTGGGGTCGGAGCTGATGATTTCACTGTTCCAATCGAACATGTTTCCCATGGACCGCAGCTGACCGCGCATGCGTTCGATGTTTGCGTATGTCCAAACTTTCGGATGGATGCCGCGCTTGATGGCGGCGTTTTCCGCCGGCAGACCAAACGCGTCGAAGCCGATGGGGAAGAATACGTTATAGCCCTGCATGCGCTTGTAGCGGGCGCGCGCGTCGGAGGGCGTCATGGCATACCAGTGACCGATGTGCAAATCCCCGGAAGGGTAGGGGAGCATGGTCAGCGCGTAAAATTTTTGCTTTTCCGGGTCATCGGCGCTTTCGTAAAGCTTATCCGCTGCCCAGCGGGCCTGCCATTTGGGCTCGATTTCTTCGGGTTTGTACTGCGGTATGCTGGTTGGGTCAATCATGGTTTCGCTCCTTTAAATAAAAAATCCCTGAATGCAGGGACGAAGTTATCTTCGCGGTACCACCCTGCTTCCCGGCATGTCCGGGCAGCTTGGGCTTGCGATAACGGGCAAATCCGTCAGCAGCTACTCCATTCACTGCTGCCACCCCTCGGGTGAGGAAACAGGCGAGTTGAGCCTCTGGCGCTCCGCGGGCGCCTACCGGAATTGCAGCCTTGTTCCCGGCTCTCTGGCGGACGGCTTATTACTCCTGCCGTAGTGTTTGTGAGGCTTATTTTATCACAATGCTGGCTGTCCAGTGTTTTTCGAAACAAGCTTAAATGTCGTACCGTATCATCTCATCGAGCAATTTATCGCGGTAAGTCAGGTCCGGACGGGGGGTAAAGCCCACTTTTTCCCAGAAGGCGTTGCCTTTCAGGTTGCGCGCCATCACCACCAGCGCGGTTTTGTGGATGCCCTCCGCGCGCAGGGCCTGCAAGGAGGCATCCAGGAGCGCGCTGCCGATGCCGCGCCGCTGCCACTTTTCCGCGACGGCCAGGTGGTAGATGAAGGCTCGCCGGCCGTCATGCCCGCTCAGAATCACGCCCAGCAATTCCCCTTGCTCCTCTGCCGCGAAGCAGGTGTTTGGGTTGCGCTGCAGATAACGGCTGATGCCCTCGAGCGAATCGTCAAGATTGTTCAGACCCATGCCGGGGGTCTGCAGCCACAGCGCGTAAATTTGGGGGTAGTCTGCGGGGGTCAGCAGGCGGATGTTCATATGCGGCTCCTGTAAACAGTCTTAGGCATGGGGCGTGTTTTTCTGGCAGGGCGGAGTGCTGCCAACCCCGCCAGGAGACGGCGTGCAAGTTTCGGTTTGATGG
>JBCFBH010000009.1:21149-40596 GCA_038562595.1 Anaerolineaceae bacterium | reverse complement strand
CGTAGGCGCGGCAGCCCAGCGACCTGGAAAGTCGGATGGCTTCCCATTGCAGCAGATAATTGGGCATCAGCTCGCGCGCCCGGTCCAGGGACATACCGAACATATAGCGGCTGAGCCCGGCAAAGTGGAACAATATCAAGCCAGCTACCGCCTGACCGTCCACCTCAGCGATGAGCGGCGCCGCCATGCCGGCAAGCATAAAGTCGCCCCACAGGTTCAGGTAATAGCCCTCGTGGCGGATGACAAAATCATCCCGCGCAGCCGTCGCGGCGTACATCGCGTAGAGAGCAGGCAGATCGCTTTGCTGCCCCACGCGCACCACCACGCCCTTGCGTTCCGCCAGGCGAATGTTGTAGCGCGTTTTTTGCTTCATCGCGGCCAGGATTTCCTCCTCACTGCGCGTAAGGTCAATCATGACGGTGTTCCGGAATTGAATCTGGTCGTCAGAAAAGTTCCAGCCGCGCCGCTCCAGGTTCTGTTGAAAAGCTTGCCCGATCGGGTTTTCCAGCGCGTCCTCAGCGCCTGGCTCTCCTCTGCCAAGCTCCACATCCGGGTCAATCTTGATGAAAGCGGCCCGCCGCTTCGCGGCCAACGCTTGCAGGTCGTCCAGTACGCGTTCCACCAGCGCCTGGTTTTGCCAGTCCAGGGTAGGTCCCTTGGGGCAATAAAGCACTTCCAGTCGCAGCCCAGGCAGTCCCAAACTCACCTGACGGCTGAGCACCAGCGCGGCGGCGTTAATTTTCCCATCTTCTTCCCAGATGTAATGCAGCGGCATCCAGCCGTTTTGGATTTTATTCCGGCCCCATTCATAAGTCTGCAGCAGATGCGGCGCGGGGAGCTGCAGCAGGATTTCGTTCCAATCCCGCGCGGAATTCAGCTCAAGAAGCCGCATCAAAGCCTGCCTGCTTTTGCGCGCGGTAGATTTGATACGCTTTGTAGACGAGCGGACGGTACACCTTGATGAATGCCGGCGCGGAACGCGCCACTACCCCGCCAAAACCGCGCTTAAAGCGGTACACGCCCCACAGCCCGTCCGAGCGCTTGGTGAAGTCCCTCTCCAATACATCCTCATCCTCATCCGGGATGCCCCACAGGTCGTAGATCGCTGCGCCGCGCGCCTTAGCCCAGCGCATTGCCTCCCACTGCAGCAGATAGGTGGGCATCAGGTTGCGGCTCTCGTCATCCGACGCGCCGTAAAAATACCAGGAGCGCTCCCGGTGCAGGAAGACCATCAGGTAAGCCAGCGTTTGATTGTCCAGGTTAGCCTCCAACAGCGCGCACTTCCCGCGCGGTTCGAAAACCTGAAAAACCTGCTGATAATAGGAAATATCGTGCAGCGCGAAGCCATCGCGCCTGGCGGTGGTCTGCATCATGCGGTAAAAACCGCGTAAATCACTGCTCAGACGCACCTGCACGCCCTTCTTTTCCGCCAGACGGACGTTATAACGGGTCTTTTGTTTCATTCCCGCCAGCAGTTCTTCTTCCGTACGGGTAAGGTCAATCAGGATGGTGCGGCGCGGCTGGATGCTATGCTCTTCGCGTCGGAAATCCGAAAAGGCGCGCTGCAAAAGCTCCTCTGGCAGCGGCTCGGTCAAATCCGGCTCCACCTGCAGGAATACAGCCTTGCGCGCCCGGCAGAGGCGCTCTATTTGCGGCACAAGCGCCTCCCACTTGGCGCCCACAGGCCCTTTGGGCAGATACGCGATGCTCAGCCCCAGAGGCAGAGAACGGAAAAGAATCTGGGCGCAGGCATCCTCCGAGCGCACCCGCGCCGAAGACCAGCCGAAACCCGCTTTAAACTCAGCCCATCCAGCGGTCTGCAGCAAATGGACCTGCGGGAAGCCTTCCAGCAGCTCATCCCAGTCAGCATCTTCCAGGTACGCGCGGCGCATCAGGTTCTACCGCCCCTTGAACCCAAGCACCGAGCCAAAGGTGCGCAGAATGATGGTGATATCCATTAACAGATTAGCGTGCTCAATGTAATAAAGGTCGTATTCCAGTTTTACAGCAGTCTCCTCCACCGTTTCAGCGTAGCGCTGGTGAATTTGCGCCCACCCGGTTACGCCGGGCTTCACCAGCATCCTGGCTCGGTAAAAGGGTACTTCCTGCTGAAAAACCGCTACCAGCTCGCTGCGTTCAGACCGTGGACCAACCCAGCTCATTTCGCCTTTAAGCACATTAATCACCTGCGGAAGTTCGTCCAGGTGAACCTTGCGCAGAACCTTCCCCAGGTGCGTGATGCGCGGGTCGTTAAAAGCGGTCACCAGCGCTTCCTTTTCCATGTCCGCTTTGCTTTTCATTGTTCGGAACTTGTAAATCCGGTAGGGTTCGCCGCCGCGGCCCAGACGTTCCTGGCTGTAGATGACAGGCTTGCCTGAATCAATCAAAATGGAAACAGCGATAATAGGGAAGAGTGCGATGAAAACTACCAGCGCGAGCAGGGTAAGAATCAGGTCCATCAAACGCTTCATCATGCGGTAAATTCCACCCAAAGGCGCTCGGTCTACAAAAGAACGCACCACCCACTCAGAATCCAGCAGGTCAATTGGCACGCGCCCCAGCAATTCTTCATAAACTTCCGCCATGGTGGAAATTTGCAGCCCTCTTTCCTGCGCGGTCAACAGATTCTGGAACATGCCGTGGTTCATCTGCCCCGAAATCGCCAAAATCAAATCGGTGACGCCCAGTTCCCTGACCAGCGTCAGCAGTTGGGAGTGGTCGCCCAGAACTGGATAATTGCGGATTTGCGTGCCCAGCTTCTCGGGGTCATCGTCAATCAGCCCCAGGAGGTTGTACGGCGGCGGAACCTGGTCCGCAATCACATTTACCAGCGTGCTGCCCGCTTTCCCAGCGCCAATCACCAGCAGCCGGCGTGATTTGGTCGCCGCCGAAAATATCCTGACGTAAGTCACGCGCCAGAGAAGGGTAAAAATGGAGACAAACACGATAAAGTACGCTACGCCAAGCCGGGGCAGCGTCTGCGGCGGCATGGCAAAGTATACGATCAGGTAGAGCACGAAGGCAACGATGAAAGCCAGCCCGATGGCTCTCAGGGTCTGCTTCAGGCTGCCAGCCTTATTCAAGTCGTAACTATCCACCATCAAGGCAATCCAGACAAGCGGAAGCAAATAAAACCAGGTATCCGGGCGCGTGCGCAGGAACTCCAGCGAGAAACTTATCCAGGCATCCCCGGCGGACCACAAATAGAGCGCGACAAAAAGCGCGAGGACTGCGGCGGCAATATCCCCCAGGATCAGGATGGACCTGTGTTCTGAAGGCTGCAAACGCAAGCGTTGTGAAGTGTTTTTTTCCTGCATCTTATCGAGCTCCTGAGGTTAACGGGCGTTCTTGGAGATAAGCCCTGCCAGCAGCCCCGCGCCCCAGCAAAAGTGCATGGTGGCGGCCGCCAGTGGGAAACCAACGGTCAGAGCGGTATCTTTTTTGTGTGCTGCAAGTTGAATGCCGGCGCCAATGAGGACTGCAAGGTAGAGCACGGCAGCGCCCAGAAAAACATACAGCCCGGGCAGCCAAAACAAGCCCAAAACCAATAGCAGCGCCATCCCCAGCACAAAAAGCGGAGGGAGCGCCTGCCGGAGGCGGAGCGAACCCGGGTAGCGCTTGAGCATCTGCGCTTTCCAAAAGCCGTAGCGCCAATACTGGCTGGCCAGTTCTTTCAGGTTGCGGCGGGAAAAGTACACGCAGCGGATTTGCGGATCCAGCCAGATTTTTCCACCGGACTGCCGCACGCGCGTGTTGAACTCATAGTCTTCGTTCGTGAGCAGGGATTCATCATATAAGCCCACACGCTGCACCAATTCACGTTTAAAAGCGCCGAAAGGAACGGTATCCACAAAACCAGCCTGTTTACCGTGGCGGTACTGCGCGTCCCCAACTGCCAACGGGTGAGCAGCGGCAGCGGCGATGGCGCGGGCAATCCAGGTTTCTTCCTGCGCCTGGATATCCCATACACCGCCGACTACATCCGCGGTGCCTTGCATCAGCGCGGCGTAACAGCGCTCGATGTATTCCTCGTGCGGCATCGAGTGCGCGTCCAGGCGCAGCAGCAGCTCACCCTCCGCGGAGCGGATGCCGGCGTTGACCGCTGCCGGGATATTGCGCTTGGGGTTGTCCGTCACGCGCAGGCGCAAATCCGGGTGGGAAGCCTGAAAGTCCGCGATCACATCCCGGGTGCGGTCGGTGGACATCCCGTCCGCGATGATGACCTCCATTGCCTCCCGCGGAAAGCTCTGCTTCAGCAAAGCATCCAAAAGCAAGCGGATGGTGCCTTCTTCGTTGCGGCAGGGGATGATGACTGAGACTTTGGACGGCATTGCTATCGAGTTGTTCGTGGCATACAAAGCAGGGCTCGCCTATTGAGCCTGCGGAGCAAGGGCAATGGCTTCAATTTCCACCAGTCCGCCTTTGGGCAAAGCTGCCACCTGGACGGCGGAACGGGCTGGATAATCCCGCGTGAAGAATTCAGCGTAGATGGCATTCACGAGCGCGAAATCCGCCATATCCTTTAAGAAGACAGTTGTTTTGATGACAGCGCCCAGGTCAGTCCCGGCGGCTTCCAGAACCGCGCTGAGGTTGCGCAGCGCCTGGCGCGCCTGGGCTTCCACTCCTTCCACCAGGTTTCCGCTTTCCGGGTCGATGCCAAGCTGCCCGGAAACGAACACGAAACCCCGGCAGGCAATCCCGGCGGAGTACGGACCGATAGCTTTTGGGGCATGGGGCGCTGTCACGACCTGTTTGGACGCCTGGGTTGAATTCATCAGAGTACCTCTTTCATGCTTGTATTATCGGTGACCTATTATAACATCCCGTTATGGGGGAGCCCCGCAGCGGAGCGAGGCGAGCGCTCAGGCCTGCCAGCCGCCTATATCCTTCCAGCAGTGGTCCAGGTGTTCCGCCATGACGTCTTTCAGCTTGCGCCGAATGGTTGTGCGGACTGACCACATCAGGTCCAGGCCGCCCAGCGCGTTCAGGCGGCGCCCGATATCTTTAGCCTGGCGGTGGTGGCACTGGTAGTCAAAAGGACCCCCGGGGACCATTGACAGAAAGTCATCCTGTTTGCCGATGACAATCAGTTTGTTGATTAGTTCCTTCACTTCCGTTTTTTGGTCCGAGGGCAAATTGCGGATCGCTTCTTCACCAAATAGGATATCAATCAGACTCACGGTACGCTCCAATTCTTTTCCTGGTTTAGATTATATCCGAGATGCCCATGGCATTCCAAACAGGTGGATTTCTGGCGCTCTGCCGCCTCTGGTTAGGGAGCGCAGCCGCGCATGAGGTCCAGCCTATTTTCCACCTTATGGTATAATTTTTTTTGCGCTTATAGGAAGCTACACTTTCCAGGCGCGATTTGGTTTACTTGTCATGGATTATTCGGAAAAAAAGGATTTAAGATGCCTATATCGTATTTAACACGCGAGGGTTTTGACAAGCTGCAGGCGGAACTGGACGAGCTCCGGAATGTGCGCCGTAAAGAAATCGCCATCCGGCTGCAAGAGGCCATGGAAGACGGCGAGCTGATTGAAAACGCCGAATACGAGGACGCGAAAAACGAACAGGCATTTGTCGAAGGGCGTATCAAGGACCTGGATCTGCTGCTCGCGACCGCGCGCATCATCGATGAAGGCGAAAACGAACAGGGCTTAATCCAGGTTGGCACCACAGTGACCATTCAGGAAGAAGGATACGACCCGGAAACCTACATGATCGTTGGACCGGCGGAAGCCGACCCCCTGCTTGGCAGGATTTCCAACGAATCCCCAATCGGGCGCGCGCTGATTAACCATAAGGTAGGCGAGACCGTTAAGGTCGATGCCCCTGGTGGGACGTATATGGTTGTAATCATCAAGACCAGCTGATTGCGATGAACCTGAATACCCCACCAGCAAACTGGTGGGGTATATTTTAATCCGAAGGATTAGGCTTATGCTGCAAGATAACTTTTCTGAACTGGAAAATATCCGCCTTGAAAAAATGCTGCGCCTGCGCGCGGAGGGGATTGAACCTTACCCGACCACAACGAAGCGGAACTCCTCCACGGCTGCGGCTGTGCAGGCTTTTGAAGCATCGGAAACGGCCCTCATCAGCGAAGAAATAAAGGTTGTCCTGGCAGGCCGGCTGCGCGCCATCCGCAACATGGGCAAGCTCAGCTTTGCCCACGTTGAAGACCGCGAGGGCAAAGTTCAGCTGCTCTTCCGCGTGGATGAGATTGGCGAAGAGCTCCTGCAAGCCTTCTCGCGCGATTTTGACCTGGGGGATTTCATCGAAGCCGAAGGAACGATGTTCCGCACGCGCCGCGGCGAAGTGACCTTGCTGGTAAAGTCCTTCCGGATGCTCGCCAAAGCGCTGCTGCAGCTCCCCGCCGATAAGGACGAAGTGGTGGACGGGAAAACCGTGCGCCATGCCACCCTGACCGACCCCGAAACCCGCTTTCGCCAGCGCTACGTGGACCTGGCAGTCAACCCCGAGGTCCGCGAAGTTTTCCGCGTCCGCACAGCCACGGTCAGCGCGCTGCGCAAATTCCTGGATGAACTCGGCTTCCTGGAGGTCGAAACCCCGATTCTGCAGCCAATCTACGGCGGCGCGGCAGCCCGGCCTTTCGTTACGCACCATAACGAACTGGACCAGGATCTCTTCCTGCGCATCAGCTTTGAACTGTATCTTAAGCGCCTGCTTGTGGGCGGTCTGGAGCGCGTTTACGAAATCGGGCGCGATTTCCGCAATGAGGGTGTCTCGTACAAGCATAATCCCGAGTTCACCCAGCTCGAATTTTACATGGCGTACGCGGACTACCGCGATATCATGGAAATCACCGAACAAATGGTCTCCAGCGTGGCGCAGCAGGTGCTGGGAACCCAAATTATCCACTTTGACGGGCACGAAATCGACCTGACCCCGCCCTGGAAGCGCCTGGAAATCCGTCAGGGGCTGTTGGAGCAAACGGGCATTGATGTCTCCGAATATAAAACCGCCGCGGAACTGAGCGCGGTTCTGCGCGAGAAAGACATTCAGCACAACCCGAACGCCCCCCGCGGCAAGATGATTGGCGACCTGATGGAGCAGTTCCTGGAGCCTATCCTGATCCAGCCCACCTTCCTCTACGATTACCCGCGCGAGATTTCGCCGCTGGCAAAAAACAAGCCCGGCGACCCGCAAACGGTAGAGCGCTTTGAAGGCTTTGTGGCTGGCATGGAACTCTGCAACGCGTTCACGGAGCTTAACGACCCGCTGGAACAGGAAAAACGTTTCCTGGAACTTGGGCGCGTGTACGCTGAAGGCGACGAAGAGCGCAATCCGATGGATGAGGATTTCCTGCGCGCGCTGGCTTACGGCATGCCTCCTACGGGCGGCTTCGGGATGGGCGTCGACCGCTTTATGATGCTGCTGACTGGACAGCACAACATCCGCGAAGTGATTTTGTTTCCGCCCTTGCGTGACACAAATCAGGCATAATCGCCTCGAAATCATGTACAATCTTACTTGAGCAGACGGGCGCCGCGAACTGGCGCAAGTCTTGCATCCTGGTTGGTATGAGCGAACAAGACCTCATCGAACTTGCTGTCAGCGGCGATTTGGACGCCTTTAACCGCCTGGTACTGCAGTATCAGGACGCCGCCTATAATACTGCCTACCGCATTATGTCAGATTCCGCGGCCGCTGCCGACGCCACGCAGGAAGCGGTCATCTCCATGTACCGCAAACTGAACACCTACCGCGGCGGCTCTTTTAAGAGCTGGTTTCTGCGCATTGTAACCAACGCCTGTTACGACGAACTGCGCAGGCTTCGGCGCCGGCCTACCGTTCCGCTTGAACCGGAAAATGACGACGGCGAACTGGTAGATTCCCCCGCCTGGATGGAGGATACCGCGCCAGTCCCCGAGGAAGCAGCCAGCGCCAGGGAACTGGAACATGCCATTGAGCACTGCCTGGAAGACCTTGAGGAAAAATTCCGTGTCGTGATGGTGCTGGTGGACATCTCCGGTGAGGATTACGAAAGCGTGTCGGCGATCATCAATCGTCCGATGGGCACCGTGAAAAGCCGCCTGGCGCGCGCCCGACAGAAGATGCAGGACTGCTTGCGCGATTTTGGGGAACTTTTACCCGAAAAATTCCGTCTCAAAGATGAGGCAACGGAATGAACAGCAGGCAGGATACACTCCCTAAAAAGGATCATGAAGCGCTGTGCGCGTATTTGGACGGCGCGATGACAGGCGAAGAAAGACAGAAGTTTGAAACGCGTCTGGCAAAATCACTGCGTCTGCAAAAAGCGCTCAAGGAATACACCCAGCTCAGACTGGCGGTGCGCAGCTTGCCGTACCAGCCCGCTCCGCGCGACTTTACCCTCACCCGGGAAGAAGCCCGGGCGCTCAAGCGCCAGCCGGTGCTCTATCCAGCTTTCGGTTATGCTTCCCTGGCCGCGGTCTTACTTCTGATGCTGGTCTTCACCAGTGAATTCATCTTTAAGACCTATTCCGCGCCAATGGCGCGCGAAATGCCCAGCGAGCCAGCGCTCTCGGCCGCGCCCAGCGCAGAAAGCGCTGAAAGCGCTGACCAAGCCCAGCAGCCGCAGATATTTACCTGGGGCGGCGCCTACGGCATGGGCGGCGGAGGCGCGGGCGGTATCGGGAGCGGTGCCCCTGTTGAGGCGTATGGCCTTGGCGGCGGTATATCCATAGGGGCAACCATTGCCGATATTCCCCCTGTAGAGGCAGCCCCCCAGGAAGAAACGCTTCCATCAGAAGCAGCGGGCGCCGGGCCGCAGGAAACCCCCGAAGTCCAGGCTTTCAGCGCGCCGACCAGCCTGGAACCGGTCGAGCCGCTCATCTTAGGCTTCCCCGAGTCAGAAGCCGGTCAGGTTGTTTCCATCTACCCGCCGGCGCAAGCCAAAATAGCGCCCGAGACCGCCGCGGACAGCCAGCCTGAAACTGAACAGGTGCTCGTCTCCGATTATCTGAAAATCGGGCTGCTGGCCGCCGCCTTTGTGTTGGCGCTAGCGGCGCTGGTGTTGTACCTGAAGCGCTGAGCCAGTCTTCTTAAATAGTAAATGCCTCTGAAATTCAGGGGCGTTTTTTCGTGTAAGCGCAGTCTAAAGACCGGCCGCCTGGCGCAGTTCCTCGGTCTTGTTCGTCTTTTCCCAGCTCAAATCCAGGTCGTCACGTCCAAAGTGCCCGTAAGCCGCCAGCGGATGGTAGATGGGTTTCAGCAGGTCTAACTGGTGAATGATGGCGCGCGGGCGCAGGTCGAATACTTTACGGATAGCAGCCGCGATTTGTTCGTCGTCAATAACGCCGGTACCGAAGGTTTCCACGTTCACGCTCAGCGGTTCGGCTTTGCCAATGGCGTAGGCGATCTGAACTTCGCAGCGCGAGGCCAGCTTGGCAGCCACCACATTCTTGGCCACCCAGCGCGCGGCATACGCGCCGGAGCGGTCCACTTTTGTCGGGTCTTTTCCGCTGAAGCAGCCGCCGCCGTGCCGACCCATGCCGCCGTAGGTGTCTACGATAATCTTACGCCCGGTCAGCCCGGAATCGCCCAGCGGGCCGCCGACCACGAAGCGTCCGGTGGGGTTGGTGTAAATCTTGATTTTGTCATCCACCAGTTCGGCGGGGAGCACAGGTTTAATCACATGTTCAATCAAATCCGCGCGGATTTGTTCGTTGGTGACGGTCTTGCCCGCCAGTTTGTCGGCGTGCTGGGTGCTGATGAGCACGGTATCGATGCGAGCGGGTTTGCCGTGATGGTATTCCACGGTCACCTGGCTCTTGCCATCGGGGTACATCCATTTGAGCGTGCCGTTCTTGCGCACTTCGGCCATGCGGCGGCAGAGTTTGTGCGAAAGGTAAATCGGAAGAGGGAGCAGCTGCTCGGTCTCGTCGCAAGCGTAGCCAAACATCATGCCCTGGTCGCCAGCTCCGCCGGCGTTGATATACTCTTCGCTGTATTCCACCGGAAGAGTCTTTCCGTTCTGGTCGACGCCGCGCGCGATATCCGGGGATTGGGCAGAGACTGCCACCATCACGGCGCAGGTCGAGCCGTCGAAGCCTTTTTTGCCGCGGTCGTAGCCGATGCCGTTGACCACATCGCGCACTAATTTTTCGATATCCACGTAGGTATTCGTGGTCATCTCGCCAGTCACCAGCACAAAGCCGGTTTTGGTTACGGTTTCAATTGCCACGCGGGAGGAGGGATCCGCCCGCAGCGCTTCGTCCAGCACCGCGTCGCTGATTTGGTCGCAGATTTTATCCGGGTGGCCTTCGGTCACGGATTCAGAAGTGAACAGATATTTGGGTGACTTCATAAAAGTCGTCGTCATAGTAAGAAACCTCCAGTTTCTTTTAAAAAAGAACCCCTCGCGGAGAGGGGGGCATTGGTCATGCTGGCTCGCCTCTCATCTTCCAGAAATACTGCTCTGCCGGAGTTGGCACCGTCCAGGCTTTCGCCTGGTGGTTGCCGAGGTATCATCGGGCCGTTCCCTCCACCTCTCTGGATAAGTGCGCCGCTTAGGGCTGTTAAATTGTTGAATTTTCTTATATCACTGTTTTAGAAATTACGCAATAGCAAACGCAATCTGAAGCAATAGCAAACGCAATCTGAAGACATTCTCGCTTACGGAAGATAAATTCGTCAGCGCGAGCAGCGCAGCAAAGCGGTAATGCCCTGAAGACACGATCGCTGCCTTTTACGCTTACACATCCTGGAGCAAGAACTGCAGACTGCCGCGCCCCTTCCTTTGATGTCAGGTTTCGCGTGTTTCATGCAACGGGGGAACACAGTGACGAAATATAATGTCATCGCGAGGCACGAAGCGATCTCCCTATGATTTCGTCATCGCGAACAAAGCAATACCCAACGGGCACTGTGTCTGCCCTTTCTTTTTGTCGTCCTGATGCCCTAAAGGGTACAGGTCGCAGCGAAGGATCTTACTTTCGGTACATCAGATTCTTCACTGCGTTCAGAATGACAGCGAATGGGCATCGAAAAAAGCGGCGAGGCGGTACCCAAGGGGTACTATGTCTTCCTGCCAGCACACAGGCAGGTTGCCGCGGTCGCTGGCGCTCCCTCGCAACGACGAATTGGGCCGTCATCGTTTGCGCAGCAACGCGACCTGTCCGAACGGTTTACAGGCAGATTGCCGCACCGTTTTGCTTGTAGTGTCGTTCATTTAGGCAAGCGCAATTTTGCGAAACGGTTCGCAACGAGGCCCCCCGTCACCGCGAGCAGCGCAGCGAAGCGGCGATGTCCTGAGAGCACGAAGTCTGGCTTGGTTCTGTCTGCAATAACCGCGCAAACAACCGGCAGACATGGTGCCCTCAGGGTACCGCGCTCATACGCCCGCTAATATTTTAGTTTGACCTTGACACATTTAACATTCTACGTAGAATCAGCAAAATTCCCTCTGGTTTCTTTTCTTTGCAGAATGCGGCTTCGCCGATGAAAGAAAATGATCCATCGTACGGAGGTTGAATTTTATACTATAATGTTAATTATGGCAGCGCCTTTTGTTAGAAAGAAACAACGCATAGGTTTTTTCTACGGGCTGGTTGCGGGGGCAGTCTTCTCGATGACTGCCTGGGGGATAGATGCAATACAATTGGCGGGCGCGCATGTGTCTTTTCCCTTCATTAAATTCATCCCCGCCTTTTTGATCTGCGCCCTGGCTGGCGGAATCGTGGGCTGGCTCTCCATTCGCATTGGTCATTGGCTGGCATCCATCATCCTCTGGCTGCTGCTTGCTGTTCTGGCGGTCGGGCTGGTGCTCTGGCTGCCTGTCGAAGGCAACGCGCTGCTGCTGCGCTACTTAAGCCCTAACCTGACGCGTTGGATCGCATATCCGGCCGTAGACGCGATGGAGCAGTTTCGCGTGGTGGGCATGATCGTTATCGGTCTCCCCTGCCTGCTGTGCGGTATCATGGAAAGCAACCTGGTGGACCAGACGCTTTCCGCCCCGGGAGCTGGCGGCTGGATTGCCATGCTGCTTGTCGCGTCGCTTTTACTGGGCGCGGCTGGCTTCGCTGCAGATGAACTCCTGAACCGCCACTTCCGCGAATCAGCCCAGTCCTTGAACCAGTTGTTGGATTTTGCCGCTGAAAACCAAGGAAAAACTGTGGAAAAAACCCTCGCCAGGCGCATGCGCTTGAGCGTGGCCAAACCACTCGGAGACCTGGTCGAAAAACCGCGCAGGATAACCTTGATCGCTTACGACTCTATGCTCGGGCAGATGGATTACCTGGTGGATTTCCGCGGAACCTGGGCGCGCTGCAAGGTCATCTATTCCCAACCGACCCAATGCGATTTATTGGAGGAGTTGACCCAGAAATATTACCTTTCTGATGGAAAAGACAGGTTTGTCCGGATAAATATGACATTTCCGCCTTTCCCATAATGCGGTTATAATAAATAGACTTATTAACTTACCAAAAAACCTTTGGCTATGAGTAGTTTTACTATTTTTCCACAAGCTTTAATAAACTGATGTAAGAAGGGCTCATCGATGGCTGAAAAAATTCTTGATGTGCAAGGACTGGAAACCCAATTCAAGACACCGGAGGGCATTGTTCACGCTGTTAATGGGGTTTCCATCCACCTTGACGAAGGGGAAACCTTGGGATTGGTCGGGGAAAGCGGCTGCGGAAAAAGCGTGTCCATGCTTTCCATCCTCAGGCTCATTCAGTCCCCTCCCGGAAAGATCGCTGCTGGCAAAGCCATCTTTAAGGGCAGCGACCTGTTGGCGATGAGCAACGAAGAAATTCGCCAGGTACGCGGTGGGCAGATCAGCATGATTTTCCAGGACCCGATGACCTCTCTGAACCCGGTGATCAACATCGGCAAACAGATGGCGGAGCCCATGCTGCTGCACCTGGGCATCACGCCCAAAGAAGCCCGTGAACGGACGATCAAGCTGCTCGAATCGGTCGGCATTCCCCGCGCGGGGGATCGCCTTAAGGATTACCCGCACCAATACTCCGGCGGCATGCGCCAGCGCGTCATGATTGCTATGGCGCTCTCGTGCAACCCGCAAATCCTCATCGCGGACGAACCCACCACCGCCCTGGATGTGACCATCCAGGCTCAGATTGTGGACCTGGTCATCCGCCTGCGGCAGGAACTGGGCATGGCGATCATCTGGATCACGCATGACCTGGGCGTGGCTGCCAGCATAGCCAACCGCATCGCGGTCATGTACGGCGGGCTCATCATCGAAGAAGCCTCTGTCCACGAACTTTATGCCCACCCTGCTCATCCCTACACCCTTGGGTTGATTAATAGCCTGCCGCAAATTCAGCGCAAAGGCCGGCAACGCTTGTATTCCATCGAGGGCATGCCCCCTATCCTATTACAGACCCCGAAATCCTGTCCATTCGCGCCCCGCTGTCATTGGGTGCGGGAGAAGTGCTGGCAGCAAAACCCCATGTTGGAAAGTATCGGCGAACACCACAAAGTAGCCTGCTGGGTGGACACGACAACGGGAAGTGAGCGTTAATGAAAACTGACAACGATATCCTGGTCAAAATTGAAGATCTGGTGATGCATTTCCCGATTTACCGGGGAGTAATCCGCCGGCAGGTAGGCGCAGTGCGCGCCGTTGATGGCGTTTCACTCGAGATCCGGCAGGGCGAAACGCTCGGTCTGGTCGGTGAATCCGGCTGCGGCAAAACCACTGTCGGGCGCACGCTCCTGCAGCTCTACAAACCCACATCCGGGCACGTGTACTACAAAGGCACCGACCTGACCAAGTTAAAGTCGGAGCCAATGCGCCTGATGCGCAAAGACCTGCAAATGATTTTCCAGGACCCATATGCCAGCCTGAACCCGCGCATGACCGTGCGCGATATCATCGGCGACCCGATGCTTGCCTTCGGCGAAGCCAGCGGCAAGCAAATTGATGATCGCGTGCGCGAGCTGCTCAACCTCGTCCGGCTGGATCCGGATTTTGCCAACCGCTACCCGCACGAATTCTCCGGCGGTCAGCGTCAGCGCATCGGCGTCGCTCGCGCACTGGCAATGAACCCTTCCTTCATTGTCTGCGACGAACCAATCTCCGCGCTGGATGTTTCTATCCAGGCTCAGGTAGTCAACCTGTTGGAAGATTTGCAGCGCGACCTCGGCCTCACCTACCTCTTCATCGCGCATGACCTTTCCATGGTGCGCCACATCAGCGACCGCGTCGCGGTGATGTACCTTGGGGTGGTAATGGAGCTTTCTGACCGCAACGAGATTTACGAAAATCCTCTGCATCCTTATACCAAGGCTCTGCTATCCGCTATCCCGGTCCCGGATCCTACCTATTATGAGACCCGTCAGCGGATTATCCTCGAGGGGGATGTTCCCTCTCCAGCCAACCCGCCCTCCGGTTGTCGCTTCCGCACTCGCTGCCCAATCGCCATCGAAGAATGCGCGCTTGAGCGGCCGGAATTCCGCGAAGTTTCGCCAGGGCATTTTGTGGCTTGCATCAGAGTAGAAACCCAAATGAAAACCGAGGAGGTGATCAATCAGGAAAGTGAATAAATCTATTGTTGTTGTATCAGTCTGCCGAAAACAATTCAGACCATTCTCTCAAGGAGGAGAATAAAATGCGTAAACTGTATTTGCTTATTGCACTGATTTTGGTTGCAAGCCTGAGCTTAGCCGCGTGCGGTACCACCGCCACCGAAGCCCCCGCCGTCACTGAAGAACCCGCCGTCACTGAAGAACCCACCGCTACTGAAGAACCCGCGGCGACTGAAGAGCCGGTGGAAGAAGTTGTGCTGAACCCATACCTCGGCTCCAACAAGCTGGACGGCAACGGCGTTCCCCCCACCTTCTTTGATGACATTCACATCCGCAAAGCCTTCGCGTACGCGTTCGACTGGAGTGTAATCATCGATGAGGTCTACCAGGGCGAAGCTGTTCAATCCAAGGTGCTGTCTCTGCCCGGTATGCCCGGTTACGATCCCGATGCCCCCTTCTATTCCATGGACCTGGAAAAGTCCGCCGAGGAATTCAAGCTGGCTGATGTCGACAAAGACGGCATCCCCGCCGGCGAAGACCCCGATGACATCTGGGAGATGGGTTTCCGCCTCCAGATGCTCTACAACACCGGCAACACCACCCGCCAGATCATGGCCGAAATTATGCAGGCCAGCCTCTCCGAGGTTAATGAAAAATTCTCAATTGAAGTTCTTGGTCTGCCCTGGCCTGCCTACCTGGCTGCCCAGCGCGCTCACAAAATCCCGATCATGACCGCCGGCTGGCTGGAAGATATTCATGACGCGCACAACTGGTACCAACCCTACACCACCGGTACCTACGGCGCCCGCCAGAATATGCCCGCTGACCTCAAAGCCCAGTTCAAGACCCTGCTTGACCAGGGCGTTGCGCTTGTTGACCCGGCTGAACGCCATGCCGTTTATCAGCAGTTTAACCAGCTGTACTATGACCAGGTTCCTGGCCTGCCTGTGGTCCTCGCCACCTCCCATGGTTACGAGCAGGTCTGGGTCCAGGGCCGCATCATGAACCCGATTTTCTCCGGTATCTACTTCAAGACCATCTCCAAAGCCGAAGGCGCCGTTAAGCCTGACACGCTGACCTACGCGACCATTGGCGATGCCGACACCCTTGACCCCGCCCTCAGCTACGACACCTCCAGCGGCGAAGTCATCCAGAACGTCTATGAGACCCTCGTGTTCTACGATGGCGAAGCCACCGATAAATTCGTCGGCCAACTGGCTACCGACTGGACCGTTTCCGATGACGGCACTGTGTGGACCTTCAACATCCGCCAGGGCGTCAAATTCCATGCTGGCGGCGACCTGACCCCATCTGATGTGGCGTATTCACTTCAGCGCGGTCTCCTGCAGGGCGGCTATTCCTCCCCGCAGTGGCTGCTGGCTGAACCTTTCTTCGGCGTTGGCATTGATGACATCACCGGTTTGGTGGACGATTTTGCCTCCGCTGATGACCGCGAAACCCTGTTAGCCAACCCGCCTGAGAAACTTGTCGAGGCTTGCGAAACCGTAAAATCCAAGATTGTTGCCGACGACGCTGCCGGCACCGTGACCCTCACCCTTGCTCAGGCTTGGGGTCCTTTCCTGCCCACCATTGCCAATGGCTGGGGTTCTGTAATGGATATGGAGTGGGTCATTGAAAACGGCGGTTGGGACGGAAGCTGCGATACCTGGGCGAATACCTATGGTATGACCTCCGCTGAAGATCCCTTCACCCCGATTGCCAACGGTACCGGCGCTTACGCCCTGGACCACTGGACTCAGGGTACCGAAATCGTCCTCAAGGCCTTCGACGGCTATTGGGGCGAGCCCGCCAAGGTTCCGAACGTGACCATCGCGATTATCCCCGAATTTGGCACCCGCTTCGCGATGCTCCAGGCCGGCGATATCGACTTCATGGACGTCCCGGTGGAACAGCGCCCGCAGGTTGACCCGCTCGTGGCTGAAGCCGCTGTGTACGATGCGGAAACTAATACCTACAAAGCCCCTGTACCTGTATGCTCCGTGGATACAGACAAACTCGGGCTCGAACGCTTTGAACTCTGCGAAGAAGCCAATGACCGCCCGCTGCGCCTGTACATCGGCCGCCCCGGTCTGCAGCAGGACGTTATCCTGTTCAACTTCCTGATTGAGTAGGATTTCAGACCAGTAAACAACTGATACAAATTGCGGGAGCCTTGTCAGGCTCCCGCAATCCCCACAGTTTTTTACCCTTCGCCGTACGCAGAAAGTTTCTGTTTACGGCAAAAGGTAAAACCAAGTGAGAGGAAACTTATGACCAACTACATCATCCGGCGTTTGCTGCTGGTCCCAGTCCTGCTAATCGGCGTCACGCTGATTATCTTTGGCATGCTTCAGCTACTGGGTCCTGTGGAACGCTCAGCCCTTTATGTCAGAGACTTCCCAAAGAATGAGAAGCAGATTGACGGTCTCATCCGCAAGTACGGTTTGGATAAGCCTTTCTTTGAGCAGTACTGGCGCTGGCTGAACGGCGTGGTAGACCCTGGCAGCGGAGAGCGTCAGGGCGGTATTCTCTATGGAGATTTTGGCTATTCCCGTACCGCCTCCCAGCCCGTTGTGGATATTGTTATGGAACGCTTCCCCAACACGGTTGACCTGGCGCTGTGGACCATCTACCCGATGCTTTCGGTCGGTATCTGGCTGGGAGTGAAAGCTGCCGTCAATCAAAACAAATTTGTGGACCAGGCAGCCCGGATGTATTCCATTATCGGCACTTCTTTCCCCACATTTGTGTTTGGTTTGCTCCTGCTGATGCTCTTGTATGCCAGGACAGGTTGGTTCATGCCCGGGAAAATGTCGGATTGGGTCAGTCAATTAATTTTCTCCGGCCAGTTTAAGCAATATACGCATCTTCTCACCATCGACGCGCTGCTCAACCTGCGCTTTGACGTGTTCTGGGATGCCATGCGCCACATGATCATGCCAATCATTACTCTCAGCTACATCAACTGGGCTACTTTCGTGCGCGTTACGCGCTCCTCGATGCTGGAAACTCTGCGCCAGGATTATGTGGTGACCGCGCGCGCCAAAGGACTGAAAGAAAACGATGTAATCAACAAACACGCGCGTCCAAACGCGATGCTGCCGGTTGTTACGATGGCAGGCTCCAGCATTGTCTCCCTCCTGGGCGGCGTGGTAATCACCGAGACGGTCTTCAATTATCCTGGCATTGGCAAGGCTTCCGCCGACGCAGCCGCCAACCTGGACGTTGTGACCATCTTAGGTCTGGCCATCTTTACCGGCACGATTCTCATCCTCTCTAACCTGATTGTGGACGTCATCTACGCGTTCATCGATCCGCGCGTACGATTGGCTTAAGGAGCAGCGCATGACCGAAAATAACAATATTCCGACTGGCGATAACAAGCTCCTGGCTGAAACCCGCTCCACCCGCAAAATCGGCTGGCTGGAGCGCACGGTTGGACCGGATAACTACCGCATCCTCACAGGACTGGTAAAAACGCCCGCCTCTATTATCGGCATGATCTTGATTGCGATTTTCATCCTGATTGCCGTTTTCGCGCCGGTCATCGCTCCGCCCGTGGGGAACGACCCTTTCAAAATGCCGCGCGACGGCTTTGTGGGTGAACCAAAAGCGCCCGGCTCCCCCTGGAAGAAGAACGTGCCCGACATTCCTTTCTGGTACGAACCCCTGACCGGTAATGAAGAATGGGTGCACCTGCTGGGTACTGCCCAGGGTCAATATGATATCTTTTACGGCATCGTGTGGGGTACGCGCACAGCCTTCGAGACCGGCTTCATTGTGGTGATTGCCACAGTACTGATTGGGGTCATCCTGGGTTCCATCGCGGCATATTATGGCGGCACAGTGGACAATATCATCATGCGTATCACGGATATTTTTATGACTTTGCCGTACATTATGATGGCATTAATCTTCTCCGCGGTACTGACGCCAATCCTGGGTCGCAGCTTGCTTCCGCCCTTGATCGCCATGATCGCCTTCGGCTGGATGGGTTACGCCCGCATCATCCGCTCCGACATCCTCTCCATCAAAGAGCGCGACTACGTCCTGGCTGCCAGAGCTTCTGGCCTCAAGAGCGGGCGCATCCTCTTCAAGCATATCCTCCCCAATGCCATTTTCCCGACCCTGGTGCTGGCTTCCTTGGGCATCGGCGATGTGGTGCTCGGATTTGCCGCGCTGTCTTTCCTCGGCATCGGCACGGAAGTCGGCTACGCTGACTGGGGGCAAATCCTCAGCTTCGCGCGCAACTGGATCACCAGCCTGGATAATTACTGGTACATCGTAGTGTTTCCCGGTCTGACGCTGACCCTGTTTGTGATGGGTTGGAACCTGGTTGGCGACGCTATGCGCGATGTGCTGGATCCGCGCATGCGCGGTAAGTCCTAAATTCTCCTCGAGATTCCGGCATCCCCTGAGCGAATTTCAGGGGATGCTTTTTTAACTTTCAAAGGCGTATAATCACCACACATGCTGCGTAAAGAAAACTCTCTCAATGGCTCTTCCAATATCCTCGGGATAAACCTGGACGGCGACCGCCTGCTCGTGGTCTACGGCAGCCCGACCGGTACGGTTTACGAACGTCTTTCCGCGCCTATTCCCCCCCAGGCAAACTTCACGGTTGTGCTGGAGCTGATTATGGTGCAAGCCGACCGGCTGCTGACCCTGACGCAGGCGCAGCATTTGCCGCTGCCCGAGCGTGTTTCCCTGGCAATTTCTGGCAACCTGGACCCCGAAACAGGTGTTCTTAGCTCAGCCGCGGACTTCCCTCTCTGGAAGCAGGAGCCGGTGCGCTCCCAGCTCTCGCTGCGCTTCAACCTGCCGGTAGCGCTGGAGCAAAAAGCCAACGCGGGCGCGCTGGCAGAATACTACTTTGGCTACGGGCAAAACGTCCGCAATCTGGTTTTCATCGGGATGTCGCCCACCCTGCGCGCCGGTATCC
>JBCFBH010000009.1:0-21139 GCA_038562595.1 Anaerolineaceae bacterium | reverse complement strand
TCACCAATGGCAGGCTGTACCACAACAGCGGGGGGACTTCCGGGCAGCTTGGTAACCTGCGCCTTTCCGCCGAAGGTCCGGCGGGCTTCTCCAGGCCCGGCACCCTCTCAGGTTTTGCCAGCGCGGCAGGCATGCTGGAATTGGCGCGCAAACGTTACCCACAGCACTGGGAAAGCGGCGCCGACCTGTTTCAGGTTATTCGCGACGCCCAAAATGGCGACCCATTCGCGCAGGAAATCTTCGCTGAAGCCGGCGCTCAGCTTGGGCAGGGGCTGGCGGGCCTGGTGCATCTGCTGCAGCCCGACCTGATTATCATCGGTTTTCCAGGCTGCCTGCTGGAAGAACAGCTGCTCAAACCTGCCCGCGCAGCGCTTGCCGCCGCGACGGAGCTGGCCGAGTCTGCGCTGCCCAGGCTTATGCCTTCCGCGCTGTGCGCGCGCCTGCCGGAGCTGGAAGCTATCGTGCCAGCCATTCATCAATCCCGCGCGCAGAAAACAGAATAAGAAAGGTCTGCCGCTCCGGCAGACCTAATCTATTCGAGCCACGAGCATGCTTACGCGCCGCGAGGATTCTCCCCTAACTCGCTTCTTTTCTCCTTTTTGGCGTCCTTCACATCCGCCTTCTCAAGTTTCAGCGCAGCTTTTGCCAACTTTTTTGCTTCTTTTGCTTTGCGCTTGGCAAGCTGTTCGGCGTCAATTTTTTCTAACTTGAGACTGACCCGCACCGTTTCAACCAAATAGTAAACAAACAGGATGAGCGCGAAAATGGCAATAACCAGCGTTCCGTAGGTCTGGCTACCAAACAAGGGAAGGGTGACGTTTTTTACCCCGATAAAATAGTTTACCAGGCTGAAAATTATTGCGATCAAGCGCATTTCAGTTGGACCCAGTTTGATGGTGGTCATCTCGAACACGCCTGTTACCTTGGTTTTCAGGAATACGGTGATCATCATCAGCAGGTAACCGATGGCAGCGAACAGAGTGATATCCAGCCGGGAGATGCCAGCAAAACCAAAACCAAGGAACATACACACGGCGGTAAACCCGTCCACGGAATGATCGACGAAATAGCCGTAGTTGGGGCGCTCCATGTGACGGTAGCGCGCCAGCGTGCCGTCCAGACTGTCGCCAAACCAGTTGATGACATACCCAAGGCAGGCGATGAGGACCCAGTAATTGCGCAGGGGTCCGCCCGTGCTGCCCACGATGATGAAACTTGCCAGGGTCAGCAGGGAGCCAAGGATGCCAGTAATGGTTAGCGTATCGGAATTCACCCAGGTGGGCATGTGTGCCGCGAGCCACTGCAAGACGGGGCGCTCCAGCGGTCCGAGCAGGATATCATTTTTTCTCACTTCAGTTTTCTGCGTCATTCATACCTCTCAGATTAATTTCCTAATTTGCTTCATCGCTTCCGGCCAGAGCGGGTAAAACATCGCCCATTGTTCCGGGTAAGCCAGGATATATTTTTCGACCGCGCGCATCACTTTTTCAGCATTCTTCACAATATCGTCGGTAAGGTTTTCATACTGCTCCAATGCGATCGGTGGGGTGCAGTCGTAATAGAACATACCGTCCTCGCGTGTGACCCCGCAGGCAACGCGCACGTCGGCTCCGTTTTCTCGTGCCAGGCGGACGTAATAAGTGGAAAGATTAGCCGGTCTGCCAAAAAATGTCGGCTTATACTTCTGGTCATCCTTGCCTTCAATCGGACGGTCCACCCCTGTGACAATCGAGTAGCCTTCATGCAGCATCAGCTTTTTTGCTTCTCTAAAAGCGCTGAGGTTAATCGGCAGAATCCGCATCCCGGCATTTTCTCGCAGCGTGTTTTGCGCCTGATAGGTTTTATTGGGATTCGGGTAAGAAAGCACCACCACCTTCAGCCCCAGTTTCACGATCATCATCCCAAACAGGTCAAAATTTCCCATATGCGGACCCAGGATAATCTGCGGCTTTCCGCGTTGGATGCTATCTTCCAACATCGTCTGCATCTCCGGGGAGAGGACAATGCGCTGCCTGGCTTCTTCTTCGTGCTGATAATAATAAAAATACTCGAACAAAGCGGTGAGGATATTACGAATAACCTTCCGGCTGCGGGAAGCTAATTCCGCCCGGGTGAGCGTTTCGCCGGAGGCTACCCATTGGTTGGCCTTGATGGCTTGCATCATTTTCCCGCCCTGGAAGACGGATACAACTCCAGCGGCGAAGTTGGCCAGCCTTCTACCTGCGCGCAGCGAGCAGTGCCTTCCCAGCCACATGCCCATGTCAATCGGTCCTGAATCCTGTAAGAAACCTTTAACAGCCATATGTCATACAATTCTACCGGATAACTTCAAAAGTATTGCTTGAGTCTGGCGTTTCCTTCCTTATCCTGCTGCGCGCGCTGATCTGTCGGAAAGCCGCCGCAGCCGCGTAAGCCAGGCTTGCAACCAGGATAATTACCGCCCCGGAGGGCAGATTGAGCGCGTAGGAAATGAGCAGCCCCGAAATAGTGAAGAGCAGGCTTAAGCCTGTGCTTAGGATCATGATTCCGCGCATTTCATGCATAAACAAACTGGCGATGGCCGGCGGGATGGTGAGCAAAGCAATCACCAGAATCAACCCGACGACGCGCATGGTGATAACCACGGTCAGCCCGATGAGCACAATCATAGCCATTGAAAGCTCACCGACGGGTATGTTGCGAACTGTGGAGAAAGTTTCGTCGTAAGAAATTGCCAGGAGGAGCCTGTAAAATACCAACACAAAGGCCAGCACCACCACGGCAATGACCAGCATCAGCCACAGGTCGCCAGTAGAGACCGCCAGAATGCTGCCGAACAGGTAGCTCATCAGGTCAGCTTTGTAGCCCGGGCTTAGACCGACGAAGATAATCCCCAGCGCCATTCCCAGCGCCCACATCACGCCAATAATGGTATCGGCGCGCGCTTTTTCCTTCCGGTACACATAACCCATCGCGAGCGAAGAGAGCAAGCTGAAACCCACCGCGCCCCACAAAGGGTTTAAATTGAGGAAGTAAGCGATGCCGACGCCGCCATACGCAGCGTGTGCGATGCCCCCGCTGATGAACACGATGCGGTTCAGCACCACCAGGGTGCCAATCACGCCGCAAGCCGCGCTGACAATTACGCCTGCCAGCAGCGCGTTGCGCATAAACTCATAAGAAAGCACTTCCCTCAGAAAGTTAATCATTCCAGACGCTCTCCGTCCTCATTATGCGCGGGGAAAACGCGGTGCGGTACCCCATGCGCGATCAGGTCTACCGGGCATCCATATCCAGCCTGCACCATATCCGCGGAGAAAGTTTTATCGTGGTGATAGACCAGCCGGCGATTGACGCAGCCTATAGTTTTCACGTAAGCGGATACCGCGGTCATGTCATGGGAAATCAGCAGAATTGAAATTTCCTCGTTCAGCTTCGCCAGCAAATCATAAAGCTGAATGCTGGCCTGCGGGTCCACGCTGGCAGTAGGCTCATCCAGCAACAGAATGCGCGGCTGCGCGGTCAGCGCGCGCGCGATGTAGACCCGCTGCCGCTGACCGCCGGAAATCTCATTGATGGAGCGTTTGCTCAATTCAAGCATGCCAGTCTGTCGCAGGGCTTCTTCCACATGCTGGCGGTCTTCGCTGCTCAGGCGCAGGCTGGAAAATCCCGGTTTGAGCCTGCCCATGCTGACCACATCCCATACGTTGATCGGAAAGGCTTTATCGCTGATTTGCAGCTGCGGGACATAACCGATGTACTTTCTGCCTTCCTGCGGGCTGGCCCCCATAACCGTCACGCTGCCGCTGCGCGGAGGCACCAAGCCCAAAACCACCTTGATAAGCGTGGTTTTTCCACCGCCATTTGGGCCAATCAGCCCGACATAATCCCGCGGGTAGAGGTCAAAGCTGACATCCTCCAGGACTGCATCCAGGTCATATCCCGCCCAGACATTCCGCAGAGAAACAATTGGGGTTTCGCTGTTTATCTCCAAATCATCCTCGTTACTTTAGTGCTTTAGCAAACTCGGCAGCCAAAAGACGCATGTTCGCAGACCAGTCGGCTGCCATCGGGTCCAGTTCCACCACCTGCGCCCCGTCAAGCTGCGCGGCAATGGACTGCGCCAGCTTCTGGCTGATGCCCTTCTGGACAAACACGGTCGTTACTCCGTTTTCCCGCGCCAGGCTCAGGACCGCGCCAAGTTCCTCCGGTCCAGGCTCCTGCCCGTGGGATTCCACGGAGAGCATTGTAAGCCCGTATTCCTGGGCGAAGTATCCCCAGGCAGGGTGGATGACCAGAATAACGCTGCGGCGGATATCCGCCAGCGCGGCGCGCGCATCCGCGTCTACCGCGTCTATCTCCTTCAGCCAGGCATCCAGGTTCGCGCGGTAGCTTTGCGCGTGCGTCGGGTCAGCCGCTTCCAGCGCGTTGGCGATGTTCCGCGAAACAATTCTTACCCGCGCAGGCGAAAACCAGATGTGCGGGTCGTTTTCAACTTCCTGGCTGTTTTCACCAGGCGATGGCGCTATTGTCAGACGCTCGACGCCGGCTGCCGAATCAATGATCTCCATATTCGGGTTGGCTGCGGTAAAGCGAGGCAGCCAGGCTTCCTCAAACTCCACGCCAATCGAAAAATACAGGCGCGACCTGGTCATCACGCGCATCTGTTCAGCGGTCGGCTCGTAGGTATGGGGGTCATCCCCGGTGCCCACAATTGCCTGCACAGAAACCAGGTCCCCGGCGATTTTCTGCACAAAATAGGCTTGCGGCAGTACCGAAACGGTAACCACCATTTGTTCCGCCTGTTCGGGCGCGGCAGGCGCGCAGGCAGCCAAAAGCATCAGCGCGCATAAAACGATGAAAAAATCTTTCATTATATTTCTCCGGCTTCCAGCAAAGCCTGGCACTCCGGGCATACCCCATAGAACTGTAAAAGATGGTCCTTGACCAGGTAGTGGGTTTCGCTTTGAATGCGCGCAACTAATTCGCGCATATCTTCTGAGCCCATGAACTCCACGGCTCTATGGCAGTTCTGGCATACGATAAAATGGTGGTGCCCAAAGCTTACCGGCAGGTACCCGACCAGACCGTCCGGCTGGAACACCTGTCTGATCAGTCCGAGCGAGAAAAACAGTTCAAGCGTCCGATATACACTGACGAGACCAAGGTGCACGCCTTGTTCGCATAAGAGCCGGTGGATGGCGAGCGGATTGAGCGGTCTTTCCGCCATTTCCATCAGCTTCATAATCCGTTTGCGCGGTTCAGAAAGCCTGTAACCTGCCTGTGAGAGAAAAGTTTGCCAGTCCATTGCGAATTATTGATAAATATTTTCAGTAAGTTAATTGTAGACCGTCGTCAGAGAATTGTCAAACAACAACAACAGGAATTTCCAGGCCTTGCACAATGATGAACATCGAAAAAAATTCTGTTATAATCATGCCGCTCGGGGAATTCCGGGCGTTTATTACGAATTGGAGAAGAAATGACAGAAAATATCTTAAATGCGGTGCAAGACGATGCCGTTGTGCAGCTTGCCTATAACCTCGTCGTTGATGGCGAGGAACTCGAATCCGAGGTGCTGGAATATCTGCACGGGCACCAGAACATCATCCCCGGGCTCGAAAACGCCCTGACCGGGTTGGAAGTGGGTGATTCCAAAGAGGTGCTGGTTCTCGCGGAAGATGCTTACGGAGAATTCGACCCCGACGCTGTGGTGTTGGTCACCCGGAAATCCTTCCCCCCCGAATTTGACATCCGCCTGGGCGAACCCATGCACCTACGCGACGCCAACGGGCACGTTTTCACCGGCGTAGCCACCGCGCTGACCGAAGAAAACGTGGAACTGGACCTCAACCACCCCATGGCGGGCAAAGACCTGCAGTTCACCGTGACCATCCTCGGTATCCGCCCCGCCACCGGGCAGGAGATCCAGAACGGTGGCATTTCAAACTCCTGTGACAGCTGCGGCGACGGCTGTTCCGACGGCTGCTGCGGCTGAGCCGCCCCACGCAAATCAATACGCTGCGCTTTTTTGAGCGCAGCGTATTTTTGTGCCCAGAGCGGGGGCATCAGCTGGCACCTGCCAGCTCGCAGATTTTAATGATGACCTGCGCGGCTTTCTCCAGCGAGGAAACCGGCACAAATTCGTACCGTCCGTGCATATTGTGCCCGCCGGCAAACAGGTTCGGCGTTGGCAGCCCCATATACGAAAGCCGGCTGCCGTCCGTGCCGCCGCGCACCGGGATGACGCGCGCTTCGATGCCCAGCGCTGCGTATGCCGCCCGCGCCAGGTCCAAAATTTGTGGGTGGGGGTCAATCATTTTCTTCATGTTATAGTACTGGTCTTTAAGCGTCAGCTCCACCACTGTTTCACCGTATTTACGGTTGAGGAAGTCTGCCGCGCTCTGCATCAGCGCTTTGCGGTTTTGGAAATGCTGGTCGTCATGGTCGCGGATGATATATTCCATCTGAGCGGCCTCAACCCCTCCGCTCATCTGCATAAGGTGAAAAAACCCCTCATATTTTTCGGTAAATTCAGGCCGTTCAAATACTGGCAGCAGCGCGTTATATTCCATCGCGATTAGGAGCGCGTTCAGCATCACACCCTTGGCTGTGCCGGGGTGCACGTTACGCCCGCGCACATGCAGTTTCGCGCTGGCAGCGTTGAAGGTCTCGACCTCCAGTTCGCCCAGCTCGCCGCCGTCCACGGTATACGCGAAGTCCGCGCCGAAGGCCTGCACGTCAAAGTGCTCCACGCCAGCGCCCACCTCCTCATCGGGCGTGAACGCGACCCGGATTTTCCCATGCTGGATTTCCGGATGGGCAACCAGATATGCCATGGCAGTCATGATTTCGGCTATGCCGGCTTTATCGTCCGCCCCCAACAAAGTCGTCCCGTCGGTGGTTACCAGGCTTTCCCCACGGTACTTCAGCAGGTCCGGGAAGCGCTGCGGGGAAAGGACAATCTGTTCCGCTTCGTTCAGAAGAATATCAGAGCCGTCGTAGTTCTCCACGAGCCGCGGCCGCACGTCCTTCCCGCTGAAATCCGGGCTGGTATCCACATGCGCGAGGAAGCCAATCACCGGCGCGGGCGCGCGGGTCGTGGCTTCCAGCGTGGCGGTCACGTACCCATACTGGTCCATGCGCGCGTCGCTCAAGCCAATCTGGCGCAGCTCTTCCGCCAGCAGCCGCAGCAAATCCAATTGTTTGGCCGAACTTGGGTAAGTCTCTGAATCACGGTCCGATTCGGTGTCAATCCGGACATAGCGCAAAAAACGTTCCAACACTTCTGACATAAAACTTCCTCCGCAAATTTCTGGCAATGATTGAGTGGATTTTATCACGCTGAGCTCCGCCAGCGCTTCGATTTGCATGTATAATCCGTCGTTGGCAATAGCATCGGCTTGCGCCCTTAGAGATGACTATTTTCTGACACTATCCTATGACCAAAGCGAAACAAACCACCCACAAGCCTTCGTCTTACCGCCTGCTCTTGGCGCTCTTAGCGCTCGTGCTATTCCTGATTATCATGCGCCAGCGCCTTCCCACCTCTCAATCCGTCCCAAAAGACCTGGGCGCGAACGCTGCGGTAAAGGTCCTGGCACAATATCCGCATGACCCGCAATCCTTCACGCAAGGGCTGCTCTATGCGGATGGCATTCTGTACGAAAGCGCCGGGCTCTACGGGCAGTCCACCCTGCGCAAGCTGGAGCTTGAGACCGGCGCCGTTTTGCTGGAAGAACGCCTGGACGACCAATACTTCGCGGAGGGGCTGACGCTGCTGGACGGCAAGCTCTACCAGCTCACCTGGAAGGAAAACAAAGGCTTCATCTACAACCCGCAGGATTTCAGCCAGCTCGGCAGCTTCACCTACTCCACGGAGGGCTGGGGGCTGACCACGGACGGCAGCAGTCTGATCCTCTCGGACGGCAGCGCAAACCTGTATTTCATCGACCCGAAGACCATGCTAACCACCCGCAGCTTGCTGGTCACGCTGGAGGGCGCGCCGCTGGAACGCCTGAACGAGCTGGAATATATTCACGGGGAAATCTTCGCCAATATCTGGTACAAGGACCTGATTGTTCGCATCAACCCCGGGAGCGGCGAGGTTATCGGCGTGATTGACTGTTCCATCCTGCGGGAGGGCGAGAACGCGCCGCTGCCCAAAGACGTCCTGAACGGCATCGCGTACGACCCCCAGAGCGACCGGCTGTTCATCACCGGCAAGAATTGGTCCTGGATTTACGAAGTGTCCTTGGAGAGCGTCCAAACTCCCTGAAACCTCAGGCGTTGCTGACGCGCGCGCGCAGAGCATCCAGCCGGGCGTTCATCAGTCCCGGCAGCGTATCCAGCACATAATACGGTCCAAAGCCTTCCATGCAGACGGCGGCAGTTACATTCCCGCACAGCGCGGCTTCCACCGCGTCGAATTTCTTGCGGTAGTTCAGCAGAAACGCTCCATCGAAGGAGTCCAGCATGCCCGTTGGGTCTGCGGTTTTGGCGGGGTAGGCGGGGATGACCCAGCGTTTTTGCCCCAGTCTGTCAAACAACCGCACTGAACCATCCGGCAGGTGCACCAACACAAATTCCGGTCCGTAGTGCGCCAGAGCTTCCGCGATTTCCCACAGGTCCACGCTGCGCCCGCGGAAAAGCCGCAAAGCCTCCGCTTCCGTGAGCATGAAGGCAGTCAGGTCCGAGATTAAGGCGCGTATCTCCTCCCAGAAACTGGAATCCATGTAACAGGCGCAGGCCCGCATGGTGAGCGTTTCAATCATGCCGGCTCGCAGCAGCGAGGGCAATATCTTATGGGAGAGGTAGTCAATGGGGCATAGGTGGGCGGCGGACGCGTCCAGATAGGAGCGCGGCAGGTCGTTCACCCGCGCGGTAAAGCTTTCGTACTCCACCTTGCTGCAAAGGCGGGAGGAGGAACCGTCGTAACCAATCAATTCGCGTGGAAAAGGAATCCCCCGTTCGGCAAAATATGTGATTGGGTTGTCGTAGTGCGGGCTTAATGGGTCGCTGTAAGCAATGAAACGCCGGTCGTCAATCGGTTCGCTCACGCGCACGATGCCGCTCAGGTCGCAACCATTTTGGCTCAGCCTGTCCAGCAGCTCCAGCGGATAGCCGGCTGGAACGCGCGCGTACAGCCCGGCCCTGCCGCCCCAAAAGGAATAAGCCGCCGCGGCATAGGGCAGCCCTCCTCCGAGCGCATTCAGACGCGCTTTGCCCTCAAAGGGCAGAATAAAATCCCGTTGGAGACGGCCCCCGATCACGGCTCCCAATGGTGCGGTTGGGGTTTCCGTCGTCACAGGCTATTTCACCGCGACCATCTCAAGCAGGCGCTTGTGATAATCTTCTATGTTTTCCACAGGCGTTGGGTAGCGCATATCCAGGTGTTTCAGGGTCTTAATCACTATCTTTGCAATCAGCCAGTTGCGGTACCACTTTTTATTGGAGGGGATGATGTACCAGGGCGCCCAGGCGGTGCTGGTTTGGTTCAACATCGCTTCGTAGGCATTCATATAGTCATCCCACCGGGCACGTTCATCCAGATCGCCCGGGTTGAATTTCCACTGCTTGGTAGGGTCTTCCACGCGCGCCAAAAAGCGCTCGGCCTGTTCCTGCAGATCAATGTGCAGGTAAAACTTGAGAATCGTGGTGCCTTCATCCGCCAGCACGCGTTCAAACTCCCGGATGTGCTGATAGCGTTTGGACCAGACTTCTTCCGGCACCAGGTTGTGAACGCGCACAACCAGCACGTCCTCGTAATGGGAGCGGTTGAAAATTACCATTTCGCCTTTCCCGGGGGTTTGCTGGTGCACGCGCCAGAGGTAATCATGTGCCAGCTCTACGGGAGTCGGGGTTTTGAACGAAGCCACTTTGACTCCCTGGGGGTTCACGCCCTCAAAAACGGCCCGGATAACGCCGTCCTTCCCACCGGTATCCATGGCTTGCAGAATAATCAACAGGCGGTGCTTGCCTTCCGCGTAAAGTTGTTCCTGCAGCGTTTCCAGCTCCGAGTTCAACTTCTGCAAAGCTTCTTTGCCGTCTTTTTTATTCCCGTCAAATAGTTTCGAATCGTTGGGATCGTAATCCTTCAGTTTGATTTTGCCTTTAAGCGGGACACGGTACATTTCATCGTCCATGATTCACTCCTTTTGGGTCGTTGGACAGGCCTAATTATAACGGGATTCAGCGCCAGGCCTGGCAGAGAGTGTTTCAATCCGGCTGGCAGCTAATTTGCGGGGACAGGCGCTTTAAACGAACCAGGCTGCCTTTGCGGCAGCCTGCTTATCCTTGGGTCAGGAAAATTTTACTTCCCCTGGTCAACGACCTGGACGGATTTTGGCTTGATTTCAATCCGCTTGGGCTGAGATTCGGGCTTCTTGGGAAGGTGAACGGTCAGAATTCCGTTTTCAGTTTCCGCGCTGATCCCGCTCTGCTCAATCTGACCGGGGAGGGAAACGCTGCGGAAGAAAGTGCCCACCCGGCGTTCCTGCACGTGGTATTTGCCTTCCTTTTCCTCTTTGTTTTCCTCGTGGATTTCACCTTTGATGCTCAGGGTGTTGTTATCGAAGGTGATTTCCAGCAAGTCAGGGTCAAATCCTGCCGCGTCCGCCCGGACGAGGAATTCCTCATCCTTTTCAACCACATCCAGCGGGAAGCCAAGCGGCTGGGAACCCCATACATCAGAGCTCAAGTCCAGGAACCGATCCATAAACTGATCCAGGTTGTAAAGCTCCCTCGGATAAAATCGACGTCTCGCTAAATTTGCCATATCTACCTCCTTTTAATTTTTTGTTCACCCTTAACTTAAGCGCGGATTGTTGGATTAATGTAAGCAATCCATAAATATTTGGTTAACTTTCGCCCTGAGAAGCGTTGGTATGCTGCGCGTATTTGACGAAACCTCTGCGGGTATGCTATACTCTCAAAAGTTAATCCAGCCGCCTGGCGGCTTTTTGTTGAAGACAAAACCTATTGTGAAACAAAATTGCCCGGCTGATCTGTATTAGCGGGGTTTAATTTTTTTAAATCCAAAGTTTAACATTCACGGCTTTAGCCGTTTGTATTAATGATTAAGGAAAGTATATGAAAGAAAAGAAATTACGTATTATTCCCCTGGGAGGTCTGGGGGAAGTCGGGAAGAACATGACCGTATACGAATACGGCGGCGAAATCCTGGTGGTGGACGCCGGCATGATGTTCCCGGATAATGACATGATCGGGATTGATTACATCATCCCGGATTTTGAATACATCAAACAGCGCGCGGATAAAGTGCGCGGGATTGTAATCACGCACGGTCACGAAGACCATACCGGGGCTATCGGGCACCTGCTCGCGAGCGTGGACGCGCCGGTTTACGCCACCCCACTTACGATTGGGATGATTGGCGCCAAACTGAACCGCCGCGGTTTTGACAACAAAACTGCCAGGCTTCAAACCATAAAGGCTGGAGAGAGCGTGCAGATAGGTCCATTCTTGGTGCACACCTTCCACGTCTGCCATTCCATACCGGACGGCATCGGCTTGGGGATTGAAACCCCGGCCGGACTGGTGGTCCATACCGGTGATTACAAATTCGACCATACCCCGGTGGATAACTGGCCGACAGACTATGCCAAACTGGCGGAGTTTGCCCAGAAGGGCGTTCTGGCGCTCCTGGCGGATTCCACCAACGCGGAGCGCCCGGGTTGGACGCAATCTGAAAGGGTGATCGATCCAGCCTTCGACCGTGTTTTCCGCGAAGCCAAGGGGCGCATCATTGTCGCTACCTTCGCCTCGCTTATCTCCCGCATGCAGCAGGTCATCAACGCCGCGCAGCGCTACCACCGCAAAGTCGCCTTTGTGGGCTTGAGCATGACTGAAAACGTGAAAATCGCGCAGCAGCTGGGTTACATTGATTTTGAGGAGGACGTGGTGGTGCCCGTCGAAACCGCCTTGCAGATGGCGGACAGCAAAGTGGTGCTGCTCGTCACCGGCTCGCAAGGCGAGCCAACCTCCATTCTGGGCCGGCTTGCCAACGGCAGCAACAAGCGCTTTGACATCAAATCCGGTGATACCGTGGTGCTCTCTTCCCATCCCATTCCGGGCAATGAGGAGCTGGTCTACCGCGCGATTAACCGACTGCTGGAGCAAGGCGCGCAGGTTATCTACGAAGCTATCGCGCCGGTGCACGTCTCCGGGCACGCCAGCCAGGAAGAAATCAAGCTGATGCTGCACCTGACCCGCCCGCGTTATCTGATTCCTATTCACGGCGAACTGCGCATGCTGAACCAGCACGCGCGCCTGGGTCTGGAAGTGGGCATGGACTCCCGCCAGATTGCGATCGTGGAGAACGGCCGCGTGATTGAGTTCGAGCACGGCGAAATGAAGCTGGGAGAACGCATCCCCGGCGGTTATGTGTTCGTGGACGGAACTGGCGTAGGTGATGTGGACCGCTCGGTGATGCGCGAACGCGAAATGTTGAGCCAGGACGGCATTGTGCTCCTCAATCTGATTAAAGATAAAGCCAATGCCAACCTGAAGGAAATTGAGATTATCAGCAGAGGCTTCATGTCCCCGGCTGAGTCTCAGGATCTCTTTGAGGAATTGCGCAAACGCATCGAAAAACTGGCGCGCTCCGCGAACGGGAACCTGGAGCGGGACGTGCAGAACCTGGCTAAGTCGCACATTTTCGACGAGACCAAACGCCGCCCCGTGGTGTTTGTGAACATCTCCAAAGCCTGAGTGCCAATAGGCGCGGTCACCTCATGACCGCGCTTTTTTTGTCATTTCCGGGGAGCCGACGGCTCTTGCTCCAAATCTGCTGGTTTTCCTGGGCGGCAATTTCTTCATTTCAAGGCAATTTCTTCAGGTAGCACGCCGCAAGCAGCGGTAAAATTACGGCAATAACCTTTAGCAAAGAGAGCCGCATGTTCCGCACAACTGCCTACCGCCACCCCTCTGAATTCCCCATCCTGCTGCTCACCTTTCTGGTCAGCATCGTTGTCGTTGTCATTTCCGCCTTCCTGACGCAGTGTCTGAGCCTGCTGATTGTTGTTTTAATCCTGGGCATATCCATTTATTCCAGCCGGGCGATGCAAACCCAACTGATGCGTAAAGCTTTGCTGGTCTCGCCCGAACGCAGCCCGGAGCTGGCGAAAGTGGTGCAGGTGTGCGAAAAACGCCTGCAGCCAGGTCCGCTGGAGGTGTACGTTCTGCGCGAAAACGTTGTCAACGCGTACACTTTCGGGCTCTCGCAAACCAAAGCCATCGTGCTGTACGAACCCATGCTGCGCATCATGAGCAGCGGAGAGCTTGCCTTTGTGCTGGGGCACGAAATGGGGCATGTTTCCCTGGGACACACCTGGTTGAACACCATCATCGGCGGTCTGGCAGGTTCGCCCTCGCCGCTCGGCATCGGTTACATTATGTACCTGGTTTTCCAGCGCTGGTCACGTGCCTGTGAGTTATCCTGCGACCGGGCCGGGCTGTTGGCCTGTGGAAACCCGAACCTGGCGGTTTCCGCGTTGGTGCGCCTTGCCGCCCCAAAAATCCAGACACAGGCAGAGTTTGAACAAGCGCTGACCATGATTGACGCGCAGGACGACGCCTTCGTGAACCGACTGGCGGAGTTGTTTCAGTCCCACCCGATGATTATCAAGCGCATCAACGCCCTCAAGCAATATGCCGCCAGCCCGGAATACGCTTCCTTGCAAGCCAATGTGGACAAAAACTTGCAGGCTTAATCCTCAAAAGCCCCCAAATAAAAAAAGCTGCCTATTCGGCAGCTTTTGTGTTGCTGGTCTTCGCAGCTTCCGCGGATGGAGACGCCCCCGTGGGTTTTGCCTCATCAGATTTACTCTCCGAAGCGCCTTCCGTCTTGGCGTGCGTGTGATTCTGCCCGGACGGGGAGCGGTGGTCCGTGGCATAAAAGCCTTTGCCTTTAAACACAATCCCAACCGGCTGATAAATTTTGCGCAGGGCAGTTTCGTTGCAATCCGGGCAAATCGTCAGCGGGTCATCCGTAAATTTTTGCTGCTGGTCAAAGCGTATTCCGCAGTTGTCACAGTGATAGGTATAAATTGGCATTTCTTTATTGCTCCAGTCTTACTAACAAATAAGTATAGTACCATAAATGAGCAGATTCAAGCAAATCAGGCGATTTTTGACATAACTCATATACTTCAGGGCATTTTAGCGCCGTTGGTATAATGGGGGCATGAAAATGAAACGCCTTTTCTTGCTGGTCATCACAGCCGCGCTGTTGGGCGGCTGCGTGTTCAGCATCTCGCCTGCCCCCACAACAGTCCCGCGCCCCACCAACACCGCGCTTGCGCTGCCAACGGATACCCCCGCGCCCCCAACAGCAACGCCCACGCTGACCCCCAGCCCCACCCCCACCGGCACGCCGGTGTATTACCAGGTGGACGCGGACGACGATATGTTTGGGGTCGCGCTGCGCTACGGCATCAGCCTGGAAGCCCTGCTGACCGCCAACCCGACGGTCATCCCCTACGCGATGGGCGTGGGCACGCTGCTGCTGATTCCCATCACGCAAACGCCCCCGCCGCCTGCCAACACGCCCGAACAAGGCGGGCAGCAGACGCCCGCGCCCGGCGCAAGCCTGCAAACGGACTGCTACCGCGACCGCACGGGCGGCGTGCTGTGCTTTGCGCTGGCTGTGAATGACACTGAAAAAGACCAGGAAAACGTCAGCGCGAAAGTGACCCTGACCGGCGCGGACGGTGAGTACACCCGCACGCAGACGGCCATCCTGCCGCTGAACCTGCTCAAGGCGGGTCAGAGCCTGCCGCTGCTGACCTACTTCCAGGCGCCTACCCCCGAACAATTCAGCGCGAGCGCTGTGATTGACTTCTCCCTGCCCGTCCCGGAAAACGACACGCGCTACCTCTCCGCGGAACCGACAGACCTGGAAGTTTCCTGTGCCAGGGGCAATTTGTCTTGCGCGGTGAACGGAAGCGTGGCGCTGCAGCCGGATTCCGCTCAAGCTGGCGCGCTGTGGGTTCTGGCTGTGGCTTACTCCCAGGACGGCCGCGTGGTGGGCATCCGCCGCTGGGACGCGCCAAACTCCGGCGGCAGCGCGGTACCATTGGAATTTTCCATGCTCATATACAGCGCGGGCCCCGAAATTGAGCGCGTGGAAGTTTTCGCGGAAGCCAGACCCATCCAATAAGGAGCGCTATGCTGCCAGACCTGCTGCCAAACCTGGGAAACCAAACCTATATCATGGGGATACTCAACCTCACCACCGACAGCTTCTCCGGCGATGGGCTGCTGCAGCAGGATAAGCCCCTGCAGGCTGCGCTGGCGCAAGCGCGCGCTTTCGTTGCCGACGGCGCACATATCCTGGACATCGGCGCGGAATCAACCCGCCCGGGCGCGCAGCCCGTCCCAGCGGAGCAGGAGCTTGAACGTCTGCTGCCCGTTCTGAGCGCGCTGAGGGAGGAACTGCCGGACGCTGTTCTTTCCGTGGACACCTACAAGGCCGCAGTGGCGGAAGAAGCGCTGCGCGCTGGTGCGCAGATCATCAACGATGTGTGGGGGCTGCGCGCTGACCCCCGCATGGGCGCTGTGGTTGCCGCGCGCAAAGCCTGCCTGGTGCTGATGCACAACCGCTCGCACCCACAAAACGCCCAGATTGATGTCAGCCTGGGCGGTCGGTATGTGGATATTGCTTATGGGGATGTTAGCGCCGAGGTAGCGGAAGGCTTGCTGCAGTCCGTCCGGATTGCGAGGGAAGCTGGCATCAGCGATGAACAGCTGCTGCTGGACCCCGGGATTGGATTTGGCAAGACAACCGCCCAAAACCTGCGCCTCCTGAAGGAACTTGAGCGCCTGAAAGCGCTGGGCTTTCCGCTCCTGTTGGGGATTTCGCGCAAGTCTTTTATCGGCTACACGCTGAACCTTCCCCCTGAGGACCGCCTGGAAGGCAGCCTGGCCGCCAACGCGTACGGGATTTTGCACGGCGCGGACATCCTGCGCGTGCACGACGTGCGCCCGACTGCCCGCCTGGCGAAAATGCTGGACGCAATCCGCTTTGCCTGAGGTCAGGCTCAGTTCAGCGCGCCTGCTCAGTCTGCGCGGATGATGCGCTCAGCCATCGCCTGCAGCGCTTCAATTTCTGATTCGTCAGTGTGACTTTGCTGCCAATAAAGCTTCAGCAGTTCTTCGGGCGTCAAATTTTGGGTTTCCCCGTTTTCCCCCAGGCGCGCCCGCAGACTGAATTTCGGCATCCGGTTGATTCTCACTTCCAGCGCCAGGCGCGACCGCTCACGAATTTGCGCGTCGTCAATCGTCGCCTCGATGTTATCGGGGTAGCTGATGTTCAGACGCATAATCGCGCCCTCCAGGTCTTCTGCCGGCGGCAAAACCGCGAGGATTTTTTCCATCGTGTTTTCGCCGGAGTGTATCCTGACCGTAAAATCAAGGAATGGGCGCGTGGCAAGTTTATGCCAGGCGTAGCGCGTCTCGCCGGGGGAAACTTCTGCAATCACAAAGCCTTTTTCGTCCCCCGCCTCCCCGAAGTCCACCCGTTCGATGGACCCGGAATAAATCACGGGCGGGTGGCTGCCGGAGTTCAGGTCTTGAAAGCGGTGGATATGCCCCAACGCGGCGTAGTCAATGCGCGGGTCACGTACCAGCCCCTGAGAAAGCTGCACATCCTTACCCAGCTTGATGGTGCGCTCATCCCCGATCAGGGCGCCGCGGATGGAAGCGTGCGCCGCGAGGATAAAGGGCAGCTTTGGGTCGCGCTGTTCCAGGGCCTTTTGAATGATCACGGTGACCGCGTTTTCGATAATTACGTCCAATTCGGCGCTGGGCTCAGCCGCTTCCGGGGCCGCGTTTTTCACTAAGGAGGGCGTGACCCAGGGAATGCCGAGCACCTGCACGGGCAAGCCCTCCAGGTCTTTCGGACCCAAAACCCGGGGGCGGTCCACCACAATCACATGCGGGACGTCCAGCGTGGAAAACTCCTGAATGGCATGCGCCTTTTTTTGGGAAGGGGATGTGTCGTGGTTGCCGGTAATCAGAATGGTGGGAATGCCCGCCTTGGAGAGGCGCATGATACGCTTTCCCCATTCGCGCTGGTAGGTAGGCGCCGGACTGCGGTCTTTATAGGCGTCGCCTGCGAAAATGACCAGGTCGACTTTTTCTTCAATGGCAGCCGCGACAATCGCGTCCAGGGATTTTAGAAAGTCCTTCACGCGGACGAACAAACCATCGTCCGGATCGTAAGGCCCGTGAGTGGCAATATCAATATGGGCGTCGGCAAAGTGCAGTATTTTGACCATAGGTCAATTATATCAAGCCAGGAAAGCTCTCAGGGGGTTAGCCCCATATTGATGAGTTCGTTTTCCGCTACCCACCAATCCGGGTGCCATTCCAGAGCCTTGCGGAAGTCTCTCTCGGCTGCCGGCCAGTTGCCCAGCATCTTGTTCGCCCGCCCGCGCCAGACCCAGGTTTCGGGGATGGCATCTTCAGGGGTGATATCCAGCACGTAATTCGCCAGGTTCAGCACATCATTGTAACGAGCGGTATAAAAATACGCAAAGAACGGCCCGGTCTGGTACCAGAAAACCCGCCAGGGCCTGTCTGGCGTGGGAATTTCTTCGTATACCGCGAAAGCCTCGTCGTAAGCGTCGGCTGCGCCGGCGTAATCTTTCATTTCAATCAGGATATTGCCGCGGCTGTACCAGGCGAAGAATAGTTCCCGACCTTCCAGCGTGTCAATCCGTTCAGAGGTTTTTTCAAGGGCGTAGCGCAGGTTGTAGTTCGCATCCCATTGGGGGCCCAGGATGTCGATAATTTCCTGCTCCCGCTCAAACGGATAAATCACCAGGTAAATGCCGTCAAATTGGTTCCAGTACATGCTCACCAGGTCGTACGGCAGGGCGATATCCCCCAGGAAAGAATCGGGGATGTTCACCTTTTGGGTCACATCGTCATAGGTGGTGATAATGCCGTAGTGCCCCATCCAGCCTTCCTTGGCATTCATGTAACCGCGTTCCACCAGAACGGGGAAGCCCGCCGCAACCAGCTTTTTTACCATCTCAATGTCGCCGGCGTAGCGCACAATGCCTGTCAGGCTCGTCTGAGCGTTGACGTATTCAAGCATTTCATAGGGCATCACATTACGGTCTTCCTTCAGAGGTTTGATGACCTGCTCCACGATGTGTTGGTCGCCCTCCCAGCCCCAGTAGGAAAGCAGCATTGCAAGGTTGGTTGGTCCGCAGTTGTTGAAGCGCTGACGCTCATACTTGATGCCCTTCAAAGCCATGGAGCGTGGAATAGGGGTGGAGGTTGGCGTTGGTGGCAGCGTCGCTGTGGGGGTAAAGGTCGCCTGCTCGGTCGGGTGCCGCGTTGGGGTGCTGCTCGGGGCGAGTGTTGGGGTGGGGCTTGGCGCCATAGCGGTCAACGTGGCTGCCACTTCGGGCGCAAGAGTGCCCTTCCCGCCCGGGTTGAAAGCCTTCTCGCCCGGGGGCTTGAAAAAGTATTGGATACTGGCGCGCGACTTGGCGACGTAGAAGTAGGTGCGGTTTTGTATCGCCGGGATTTGGTACAGGGCGACCAGAATAATCAACACAGCAGCCGCGGCTGCCAGGATAGTCCAAAGCCAACGCACGCCCGGCTTGTCATTGAGCTTGCGCTGGAATTTTGTCTTATTTTTATTGGCCATAATGAATTGGCATTATAACGCAATAAAAACAATCTGTTTTTGGGTGTAAAACTCGGAAAAACGCGTGAACGGCAGGCTTTCACCAGTGTTCTTGCTTGCCAAAACTGCCACCGCTCTTTCTGGACAAAAGAGAGGCTGCTCAAAAGCAGCCTCTCTTTTGGAAACGTATATTTTATGCTTCGTGGAATTCACCGTCCACAAAATCCTCACCGCCTTGCTTCGGGCTGGATTTCGGCTGGTCCTCAGCGCTGGACGGCCCGGCCTGCGGCTGTTCGTACGCGGCAGCGCCGATGGTCTGCATCAGGTTTTGAACAGCCTGGGTGGCGGAGCTAATCGCAGAGGCGTTATCGCCAGGCAGGCTGTCGCGCAGTTCTTTGATTTTGCCTTCAAGTTCGGCGCGTTTGCCAGCGTCCACCTTATCACCCATGTCGCGCAGGAGTTTTTCGGCCTGGTAGGCGGCGCTGTCGCCATTGTTTCTGGCCTCTATCAAGGCTTTGCGTTTCTCGTCCTCCTCCTTGTGTTGGGAGGCTTCGCGCACCATGCGTTCCACATCGTTTTTGTTCAGGTTGGTCGAAGCCGTGATGGTGACCTTCTGCTCTTTGCTGGTGGCTTTGTCTTTGGCGGTCACGCTGAGAATGCCGTTAGCGTCAATGTCGAAAGTGACCTCCACCTGCGGGATACCGCGCGGCGCCGGAGGGATGCCGTCCAGGCGGAAGCGTCCGAGCGTCATGTTGTCCCCGGCCAGCGGGCGTTCGCCTTGCAAGACGTGGATATCAACTGAGGTCTGGCTGTCCTCAGCAGTGGAGAAGACTTCAGTCTTCTTGACCGGGATGGTAGTGTTGCGTTCAATCAGTCTGGTCATCACGCCGCCCAGGGTTTCCACGCCGAGGGAAAGCGGGGTAACGTCCAGCAGCAGCACGTCCTTTACCTCGCCGCCCAACACGCCGCCCTGAATAGCCGCCCCAACGGAAACGACCTCATCGGGGTTAACGCCTTTGTTGGGCTCTTTGCCGTTGGTCAGCTGTCGCACCAGTTCCTGCACCATTGGCATGCGCGTGGCGCCGCCCACCAAGACGACTTCGTCTATTTTGCTGACGTTCAGGTTCGCATCTTTGATGACCGCGTTGAAGGGAAGTTTGCAGCGCTGCAGCAAGTGGTCGGTCATTTGCTCAAATTTGGCGCGCGAGAGCTTGAGCAGCAGGTGTTTTGGGCCGGAGGAATCCGCTGTAATATACGGCAGGTTGATTTCGGTTTCCATCACGCTGCTGAGCTCGATTTTGGCCTTTTCCGCGGCTTCGCGCAGGCGCTGGAGCGCTTGTCGGTCACCGCGCAGGTCTATGCCCTGTTCGCGCTTAAATTCGTCCGCCGCCCAGTTGACAATCACTTCATCCCAGTCGTCGCCGCCCAGGTGGGTATCGCCGTTGGTGGCTTTCACTTCCACCACACCGCCGCCAACTTCCAACAGGCTGACGTCAAAGGTGCCGCCGCCCAGGTCAAAGACCAGGATGATTTCATTCTCTTTTTTATCCAGTCCATACGCCAGAGCGGAAGCGGTAGGTTCGTTGATGATGCGCAGCACCTCAAGCCCCGCGATTTTGCCGGCGTCTTTGGTAGCCTGGCGCTGGCTGTCATTGAAGTACGCCGGCACGGTGATAACCGCCTGGGTCACTTTCTCGCCCAGATAGGCTTCGGCGTCGCTCTTCAGCTTAGCGAGGATCATCGCGGAGATTTCCTGCGGGGTATAAGTTTGCCCGTTTACAGGGATCTCAATGCGTACGTCGCCGCCGGGTCCGGAGACGACTTTGTAAGAAACCATTTTGCGTTCGGAAGCCACCTGGTCGTAATGGCGGCCCATAAAACGTTTAATGGAGTAGACGGTATTTTCGGGGTTCACCACAGCCTGGCGTTTGGCAGGGATGCCGACCAGACGTTCCCCGATCTTGTTAAAGGCGACCACCGAGGGTAAGAGGCGCGAGCCTTCCGAGGTGGATATTACGGTTGGGGAACCGCCTTCCATCACGGAAACGACGCTGTTGGTGGTGCCAAGGTCAATTCCAATAATTTTGCTCATAAACTATCTCCTGATAATCAAATTTCACTTGAATAGACTATACCCAACCAACGATAGAAGCGTATTAACATTTTCAAAGAATTGTGTAAGCAGTCGCCGGGGGCTTTGTCATCCGGAGCGCTATGTTTGTCATCCAGATACCCTAATGGGTACGGGGCGCAAGCGAAGGATCTATTCATCCCAGAGACAAGATTCTTCGCCTTCGGCTCAGAATGACAAGCTTCCGTTAAGAACGTTAAGGGCAGATTGCCGCGGTCGCTTGCGCTCCCTCGCAAAGACGAAACGCCCCGTTATCTCAAGCCTGCGTGAGGAAACCCAACGAGCACTGTGTCCCCTTGTCGGTCTAAAAGGCAGATTGCCGCGGTCGCTGGCGCTCCCTCGCAAAGACGAAACGCCCCGTTATC
>JBCFBH010000008.1:0-41251 GCA_038562595.1 Anaerolineaceae bacterium | reverse complement strand
TTTGCAGATATATCTGCCGCATTGGGGTTCCTCCTTTATTTGGTTTTCTACCCTTTAGGATGACCCCAATGTGCTTTTTTGTAAAGCTCTATCGTCTCACATGTGTTTGAACTTACTCAGTCAAGCCTCAACTTGTCAAGGCTCAGTCAATCAAGGCTCAAGGCTCAATCAGTCAAGGCTCAGCACCAGGCTCAGCCGGAAATCAAAAAAGGTGCCGGCTTCTGTCGGCACCTTTCGAAAGTGGTGAGATCAGTCAGATTCTTTGCGTTTTTCCCGACTGAACAGGATGGTGATCACGCTGACAATTAGCGAGCCAAGCAGAGCAGGCCAGAAGCCTTTCACTTCAAAGCCCACGTTGAATACGTTCTGGGCAATGTTGGAGGAAAGCAAGAAAACCGCGGCATTCAGCACCAGGCTGAACAAACCAAGGGTAAGAATAATCAAACCACAGGATAGGAACTTTAGCAGGGGGAGCAGCGTAGCGTTCAGCAGCGCCAGAACAGCCGCCATGACCGCATAAGCGATCCAGCCATTTCCGGTGACTTCTATGCCGGGCACCAACCAGGCCGCCAGGAAAAGCGCGAGCATAATAACCAACCAACGTGTGATAAATTTCATTTCGGTCTCCTTAAGTACTCGATTTAATTGCATTATGGCACAGAGCGGGAGGATTGGGGCTAGAAAATATAAGGTTAAATATCAGGCGCCCTTGACAGGATTCGAACCTGCAACCAACAGCTTAGAAGGCTGGTGCTCTGTCCATTGAGCTACAAGGGCTTGGAAATTTATTATAACAAAGCATGAGCCTCAGGCAGGTTTGATGCCCTTATAGACCTTCCCCGATCCAATAGTGCGCAGAATAATGTCCGCGGGTTTGGATATCAGGCTGGATAGCTCCACCGCGTTCAAAGGCTTGTTCCCGTTCACCAGGAAAATCTTGAAAATAGAGTCCACCAGGGCGCTGTTGCCGGAGAGAAAGTCCGGTTGTTTGGCGCAATGCTCCGCCAGCGTGTAAAGCAGAGCGTCCACACGCGTTACTTCGCCGGTGGAGGGATCTATGAGGTCAATCTGGTCCGAATAGGAATAATCTGCCAGCAGTTTCTGGTGTTCAGGACAAAGGAATGACTTTAGGTAGACCTTCCAGTTGCTGTCCTGCGCCTTCCACCACTCAAAATCAACTTTGAATTTTGTTTTCAGCGTCGGTTTTATTAGGGCAGATATTCTCGAATCCATGCTTGCTCCAATTATTCGCTTTCGGCGAGGTGGTAATAGTGGTCTCCGACGTGCTTGAATTCATCACTAGTTGCCAGAACTGAAAGCAGGTCCAGAGGAGGCGTGCGTCGGATGACGTTTATTGCCGCGTAAAGGTCGAGATAGTGGACGTGCCTCTGGGTGTTCAGCTTGGAAAGTTCGTTCATCATGCGCATCACATCCGATTTCAGCGAAATGTTTTTGGCTTTCCGGTCCTCCCAAAGTTTGTCAATGGTGCTCAGGTCCGGAATCGCGATAGCCATGCGGTCGTGAAAACCAGCGTAAATGGCTTGGCGCAGTAAGGCAATCACCAGTCCGCCGTCGGCGCCAACCAGAACTGTCTTGATCCATTCTTTGTTAGAGCGTTTTTTCTGCGGGTTAATCTTGACCACGGCAGGGTTGTCTGTGGCTTTGAGCACCACGATGCTGCCAGGGATGAGATTTTGGGCTTCATACCATTCCCGTAAGCCGTAAACGTAATTTTGTTTGCGGACGACCCAGGCGGAAATCAGTTCACCGCTGCTGGAATCCATCAAGGAAAACTTGACGTGTTCGGTTTCGAGCGCGGACGGGAAAATTCGGGCGGTTTCGGCGTTTATGGGGAGTGTACCGGAGCGCCAATGCGGAAAATTCAGCACGACTGCAGCTTCTGAGGCAGACGTTTCCGTGGTGCCCAAGATTCTGCTTTGGTAAAGCTCGTCGGAGGTGCTCAGAAGAATTTTGTCTGTGTCCTCTGATAGCTCTTCAAGGCTGGCGGCGCGCGTCGGAACACGTAAATACAGCGGCGTTTCCAGGACGGACTGCGGTTCAAGCTTCTTCAAGAACCAGGCGATCTCGCCGGTGGTGCCAACTTCATCAAAACGCGGATCTTCCTGTAATTCGTAGTTCAACGAAAACTCCATCAGCTTGTCGTTCTCGCCGTTGGATAACTCTAATTGATTCATCAGTTCGGACGAACTCATCGGACCGCCGTCTCTGGCGTCCAGCAATGCTTCAGCCAGGTTCAAGTGGCCTGGACCGATATCAATCAGCAGAGATTTCGGGAACCAGGTGTAACCGATCCGCACCAGATCCGTTTGATTTTCAAGAGCAGCGCGTAGTTTTGCCTTGATTTCACTCCCGAACTGCTGCCAGATTGCTTCTTGCGCGCTTTCGCCGTTTGTCGCGGCTTCGTAATCCACGGCGTTTAGCGCGTGATCCGCGACGCCGGCTGCGTACTCCCTGGTGCTGCCGTCAGCGAACGCGACGGTCATCACGGTGAAATCGCCAATTTCAGGATTGTTACCCTGGTGAGAAGCTGTCACAGTTCCGCTTTCCCAGGAGCGCTGCGGGAAAACAATGCGTTCACCAGCTTCGTGTAAATCTTTGGGCAAATAAATCTTTCCAAGCTCATCTTGTTTGCGTTTGAGGTCCGCGCGAGCGCTCTCGAGGCGGTTCGAAATCAACACCCGGGCCAAACCGTCAATGGACAATGGAGATTCCTTCTCAAACAGGTGTGCTGAAAGCGTTTGCAGATCCTCTGGCGTAATCTGGAGGTTCTTCCATTGTTTGTCCTGGATTGGATTGCTTGGTAATGCCATAATTCCCTCGTAAACAGTTAAGATTGTCTGAATTATACCTGATAAGAAACAGGTTAGGGAATTTGCAATTACATCCGTTCTTTGGTCAGCCCGGCATTGCGCGTAGCCATATAATGCGTTGATAAATCTTGCGGTGTCTGATGTGAATAAATAGCCTGAAGGCGCAGCCTGTATCCTGCGGACCTCGAACTTATCAGAAAGGAGAAGAGCCGGCGCGGCACCGGCTCTTCCGTCAGAGGAGGTCTTGCATTTACTTGAGAAAAAACGCAATGATGACGCCGATTAATAACCCCAGGAAGGACGAGCTCAGAACCATAAATGCTTGCGATTTTTTGATTGTGTCCATCACAACTTTGGTCGCGACTGTCGCCCCTTCAAACACAGACGGCTTATTGGCGCAAACCGCCACCCGAACCGTCGGTTGGAAACTTTGCAGCTCCATCGTGGAAGCCTGTTTCAGTAGAGTCTGGACGGGCTCTGCGGAAAATGGCTCCTCTGGAGACTGGGATAGAAAAGCCAGCCTGACTGCGTCCGAAGCGGAGCGGGGAGCTTCCATTTTGCTCTGCTGACGCGCTTTTTTCCGACGGATCGGCAGCAGCGCGTTCCATAGGCCTATCTCGATCGTGTTCATCATCCGGCTCATACGCACCTGCTAACTTTTGGAGGCTGACATTCTTATAATATTTCCCTGTCCATCTGCCGTCACCCGGATGGTTTGCTCCATACTCCGGGCTGCTCCGATTGTGATGTTTTTGGTATACAGCAGAAGGTAGCGATTCTCAGTCTGCTGGCTTACTTTCGGGCTCGCACCAGCCATGTGAGGGTGTCTTTTGTAAACTTCCCTGTTCACTTTGCTGATTGATGAAGAATCCATTTCAACTCCTACTTCGGCTGAAATGAACGCCTCCGCAAAAACGCGGGGACGTCCAGCCGTTCATCCTGGTCCACTCTCGGACCCACCAGGCTGCTGGTATCCACTTCCCGGATGCCAGCCAACATGGATGTTTTATCCGGGTAAGCAGGCTGCGGAGTGGGCGCCGCTGCCTGAGCAGGCGCGGCCGGCTCCCTGAATGTCATCTCAGGTTGGGTCCTGGCCGGGTTGTTTTTTTTCACGCCGATTCCAGTGACGATCAGGATGAGCTGCACTCTATCTTCCATTCGCGCGTCCGTGATGACACCCGGGATAATTTCCGCGTGGAAACCAGAGGCTTCCTGCAGAAGCTGCAGCGCGTCCGTTACATCCCGGAAGGACATATTGGCGCTGCCGGTAAAGTTCGCAATCATATGCGTGGACGAATACAGGTCAATTTCTTCCAGGAGGGGGTGGTGCAGGGCTTTTTCGATAGCCTGCTTGATGCGGTCCGGGCCAGAGCCAGTGCCGATGGCGAGCAGCGCGCCGCCGCCCTGCTGCATAACATTCTTGATATGCGAGAAATCGACGTTAATGAGGCCGGTTTCCGTGATCAATTCTGAGATGCCCTGAACGCCCTGCCGCAGCACGTCGTCTGCGAGCGTGAAGGCCATTTCGAGCGGTAAATCGCGCGGAGCGACCTCAATAAGTTTGTCATTCGGAATGACGATTAGCGTGTCGGTGTACTGGCGCAGTTTTTCAAGTCCTGCATCGCAGTTCTTTTGGCGTCGGCCCAGTTCGAATGAAAACGGGCGGGTGACAATGGCGATGGTTACCGCGCCAACTGCCTTAGCAACCCGGGCTGCCACGGGTATAGCGCCCGTCCCTGTGCCGCCGCCCATGCCAGCGGTGAGGAAGACCATTTCTGCGCCTTCCATGATGGATGCAAGCTCGCGGTAGCTTTCTTCCGCGGCTGTTTCGCCCACGGCGGGCAAACCGCCTGCTCCGAGTCCGCGCGTGGATTTCGGGCCCAGCTGAACCTTATTCGGGGATAGGTTGTGCGCTAAAGCCTGGGCATCGGTATTGCAGGCAACAAAGGTGACACCCTGCATGCCATTTTCAATCATGCGGTTAATCGCGTTGCAGCCGCCGCCTCCCAGACCGATGACGACGATCTTGGGAAGAGAACTGGAAATGGGGGTTCGCATTGAGTAGACAGGATGGTTGTTCATGGTTTCTCCTCTGTAATTACAATCAGGCAGCAACACTGAGACTTTTGCTGACTTTTTCATCAATCAGGCAGCCAGCTTCTCTCAGCATCTGAATATCATGGTCGGAAAAGGCGGAATCTTCATTCCAGACGGTTACTTTTCGCGCGTTCATGGCCTCGATGAGTGAGAAGCCGATGGTGGGGCGCACTTCCCGGATTATCGGGCGGACGCGTTCCAAAATATTTTCGGGAATGCCCCAATCGTACGAAGGGAGCAATAGATAATGGTCAATCGGGTACATCCACGGCGCCACGCGATTCGCCACCGGGTATTCCACCTGTTGTTTCCGGGTCTGTTCGATTTTTTCCTTGTAGGTGGACAGGTCTTTTTGTCGGGGTTGACCGTTTTCATCAAACCAGGCGGTTTTTCCGGCCGGGTCATCTTCAGGAGAACTTAAGAGCCAGAAAAGGCAGGCGAGGACTTCGTTGGGGAGCGCGCTTTCGGTGCCCGCTTTCGCGTTATCAACCAGCGTGTACCCCAGCAAATCGTCAAAGCTTAAATTGGGGTCGAGCAAGTTCTTTTCAACGCTGGCTGCTCCGACCCAGAAAAGCATCAGTTTAGGTGTGACGTTCAGCGTGGATTTAACCAGCTCTGAGTACCATTGCCAGGTGTTGAAACCCAGATGGTCTTCTTCGCCAACTTCGGTTTTGCTGTAGGGGCGCAGGGTTTTCCAGCGTTTGGATGCGCCTTTGCCCCAGGAGAGCGGCCTGGAAAAAGTTTGCGCGCTGACCGCCATGTGCAGGTTAGCGCTGAAATCCAGGGACTTGCGCTGCTGTACTAACTGCAGCATCTTCTTCAGGAATGACAGGTCCCAGTAGTCCCCGCCCGGATGCAGCGCGGGGAAAATCGGGATCAGGTTGTTTTGTTCCGCGATGCGGACAAACGGCAGGTAGCGGTCCAGGAATCTTTCGACTAAATCGCCTTGCGACCAGGTTCCATCCAGCCAGGAGGACTTCAGGTTTGGGCTCTTGAAGAAAGTCACGTACTTTACGCCCCAGCGGGAGTAAGCAGCGAGGATCACTTTGAGGTCATCCGGCTTGATTTCCGAGTTGACCGGGATGTCAAACTGGACAATCGGTTGGATTCCGCCTTTCACCAGGCCCTGAATGAAATCTTCGGGAATGGCCTGGGAGGTGGGACTCTTGATGACCAGCCACGAGGCGTTGAGAGCCCTCAGTTCGGGGAGCCACAGGTTCAAATCACGGGCTTGATAGTGATTTAGATCCTGAAAGTAATGAAATCCGAGTCTTGTGTTCATAGTCACATCCGTAGTTAACACTCAACAATACCCATTAAAGTGCAAGTATTATGCCAAAATGGAATAAAAATTCCTGCTATAATTGCGCCGATGATTTTAGTAACCGGCGGCATAGGGTTTATCGGGGGGGAGTTAATTAAGCAGTTAAGCGCTATGGATTTGCCCTACCGCTATCTCTTACAGCCAGGGGACCGCGATTACATTCTTCCCAGAAATATCAGCATTGACGTGGCAGTCAGTTCCCTTTCCGACGAACGCGGATTGAGAGCCGCGCTGCAGGATATAGATGTAATCTATCACCTTGCCTCGGTCGAGCAAAGCGCCGGGCATTTGGATTTGCAGCAAGTAGAAGTCCGGGATGTGGAAATGCTGGCAACGACAGCCTATAGCGCTGGCGTAAAACGCTTCTTTTACCTGAGCCACCTGGGCGCTGACCGCGCCTCGGCTTTTGGATTGATGAAAGCCAAAGGAATCGCGGAGCATATTATCCGGCAGAGCGGAGTCCCGTACACAATTATCCGCAGCAGCATGGTGTACGGGGAAGGCGATGTATTCAGTGCTTACTTGCTCGCTTTGCTGCGTGTATTTCCATTCTTCGTGCCTATCCCCGGGGACGGCAGCGTGTTAATGCAGCCCATCTGGGTGCGCGACCTGGCGGTATGCCTGGCCTGGTCCCTGAACATGCCGGAAACGCTGAACAGTGTGCTGGAAATCGGGGGACCGGAACACCTCAGTTTCCGCGAAATTCTGATGGACATCGCCGGGCGGGTTGGTTCCAGGAAAACACTGATGCAGCTCAGTCCAACGCGAATGAACCGGTTAATTCAGTTTATTCAAAGCGTTCGCAAAGACTTCCCGGGCTCGGCGTTCTGGATGGATTACCTCGCTGAAAACCGAATTTGCGCCTTGGACTCGCTGCCGCGCATTTTTGGCATTAATCCTGCAAGATTTCAACAAAAAGCCGACTACCTTGGCGCGCCTAAAAGGAAAAAATGAACCTCTGTATTCACGGTCACTTCTACCAACCCCCACGCGAAGACCCAATTTCCAACTACATTCCTGACGAAATTGGCGCTCAGCCCTTTGGAAACTGGAATGAGCGCATTCTGGCGGAGTGTTACGCGCCGAACGCCCGCAACAACAGCTTCGAGAAAATCAGCTTTAATGTGGGACCGACGCTGATGCGGTGGATGGACGATTTTGCCTTGGATACCTGCGAGGAAATTATTGCACAGGAACGCCAGAATTATGACCTGAACGGGGTCGGGAACGCCTTAGCGCAGAGTTACAACCACAGTATCCTGCCCCTGGCAAACGAACAGGACAAAATTACGCAGGTACGCTGGGGAATCAAGGATTTCGAGCTGCATTTCGGGCATAAACCCGCGGGAATGTGGCTGCCGGAGACGGCAGTGGATACTGCCACCTTATGCGTGCTGGCGGATAACGGCATACAATTCACCATCCTGGCGCCCTGGCAAGTAAAGGCTGAGGACGGCGCGGCCGGTCCTTATCGGATTGATTTACCCGACGGTCGAGAGCCGTTTGTCGTTTTCACTTATGATCAGGAATTAAGTACCAGGGTCAGCTTCATCCCGCCAGCGACGGTTAACGGCGATTTATTCCTGGACAGCATCCTGAACAACCGCGCCGAAAATCCGGACGAGCTTATTTTGGTGGCGAGCGACGGCGAATTGTATGGGCACCATCAACCTTTCCGGGATATGTTTCTTTCGTATGTGCTGAACGGCGCGGCCAAAAAACGCGGCGTTCAATGGACGTATCCGGGCAAGTGGTTGAGAGATCACAGTGTCAGCTCCAGGGCAAGCCTGGTGGAGAATACCTCCTGGTCCTGCCTGCATGGAGTGGACCGCTGGGCGAAGGTGTGCGGTTGTACGCCGCAGGCATATTGGAAAGCTCCTTTCCGGGATGCCTTGAACCAAATCGGGGAATGGCTGGATACGGCATTTCTGGATGTGATTGCGCCGATGTTCCCGGAACCGTGGGAACTGCGTCACAGGTATATCGATGTGATTAATCGGCAAATGAGCACCAGGGAATTGTGCCTTGAATTATCCGACGGGGCATGGCGGGAAGACCAACTTCATCGTGTTCAGGATTTGCTCTCCGCCCAGTATGAACGGCAACGCATGTTCACTTCGTGCGGATTTTATCATGACGAATTTCACCGCATTGAACCGCAAAATAACATTGCCTACGCCGCGAAAGCAGTTTACCTGACCGAGAGAGCGACCGGGCTCGACCTTGCGCCGGCGGCACTGACGCTCCTGAGGCAGGTGCACAGTCAAAAAACAGGGCTGAAAGGAGACACTATCTTCTCTCAGACCCTGTTGCGCGCAAAAGAGGAGTGCCCGAATTAGCTCAGCGCGTCCTGCAGCTTCTCCAACTGGTACTCAGACGCTTTCAAAGCGTCCGAGAAGCGCAAGAACAGCGGTTCAGCCAGAATATTCTTTTCCAGCAGGTCCACCGCGCTTACGTCCGCTTGGGAGGCGTACCAAAGGATGGACGCGACCCGCATATACCAGAGCATATCCTCAAACTTCTCCTGATTGAACCACAGCACCTGGTTGTATTCGTTTACTTCAATGTATTCGCGCAGCTGCTCGTCCTGCAGCCATTCCGCGAACAGGGCAGCGGGTTTCAGGGTTTGGATATCAGGCAGCCAGGCAGTATTGCTGACCATCCAGCGCACAGCCTGGCAGGCTTTCCACGCTTCGTAATCGCCAAAACCAAGCTGAGAAAGCGAACTGGTGACCAGCCTCATGGTTGGCTCTTCGTCCAGCACGCGTCGGCTGCCTGACCGGCAGGCATCGGTGGCGCTGCTACCGGACAGGTTTGAGATGAAAGCCCAGATAAGCAGGACAAAGACACGCCGGGGGTCCTTAAGCGCTTCAGCGCTGAGCGTCTGCTTGAAAAGCGGCGTCAATTTGGTGAGAGAAAGACCTGCATTCTTAGAGAAGTATTCCAGGTCGAGTATCTGGCGCAGGAGCTTCTCGAGGTTTTGCCGGTTTTGGGGGTCGTCACAACCCGGGACTTGGCTTGTCCAGCGCATGCCAGCCTGTGCCCGCTCTGCGAGGTCAAGGTTTTTACTCAGCAGCGCTTCAAACTTGTCGGCGGAAAGCGTGTCTTTACTGAACACGGAAAGATTCCTGAGGTTTTCAGCATCCAGAATTTCTGCTAATGGCAGCAGGATCGGTCCGAGAGCGATTTCTCTGCGGGCGAGGTCCAGGTTCGGGACTCCTCTGCCGTTCAGGTGGGCGTTCAGCTCCGCGTAATCCTGACCGTAAACCACGGAAAAGTCCATCAGTACCTGATGCCCATAAGCATTTAGGTTGAAGTACATCCCTTTTTCGTGAATTTCCTTCGCGGACCGGATATATTCAAGCTGGTGCGTGTAGTCACGAAAGGTTACGAACGCGTTGGGGTCGTTGGGCAGTCCGAGAGCATTGGCAAGCTCGCGGGTCTCCTGGTGCGGATTTTCGCTTTTCACAAGGAATGGCACGGAACTCTTTATCCAGCCAGCGGTATCCCCAAAGCGGTTGTTATACACCACCAAAGCGCGTTGGTCGCCTTCGCTGTTGGAGTAGGCGTATACATTTTCGTCGATACCACCCTGCGCGGCGTAAAAATCGTAGAGCATGAAGTTTTCGACGCTCGCGAACAGGCGGCGTTTGTGCAAAATCGGGAAAACGTCGGTCTCGTGCCGGCGGACGAGGTAGGGATCGGGGGTCTCATCCCAATAGGGGCGGTAGTACTCCATGCCGTATTTTTCCGCGTAACCTTCCACCTGACCATGGCCAAACATTGGCAGGCCGGGCATGGTGGACATCACGGTGCAAATGCCGAAGTATTTGTCCCCTTTCCCGAACTGTTCCACGGCGGTTTTTTCGTCGGGGTTATTCATGAAGTTGACATACCGTTTGAGGATTTGCGGATCATAGACCAGCGTGTTCTTGATGAGCTGCCGGTACTTGTCGTTTTCTTCGTTGCGAAGCATATTCATATATGCGCTGTTGTAAACCCGGTGCATACCAAGCGTGCGCACAAAATAGCCTTCCATCAACCAGAACGCTTCTGCCAGCAGCAGCGTGTCCGGGACCTCTTTGGCGACCCTTTCCACCACTTCGCGCCAGAACTCCTCGGGCATGGCCTGGTCAAATGCCTCTTTGGTCATGGCGTGGTCCGCGCGCGAGGGGATATCCCCGCCTGTGCCAGGTTGTGGAAACCACAGGCGTTGGTAATGCTTCTTGGTGAGTGTCATCGCGGCATCGAAGCGGATGATCGGGAATTTCCGGGCAACATCCAGGATGGTCTGGATAACAGCCTCGCGCACTGTAGGGTCAAGATAATTGAGCTGGGCGGTATCATTCCAGGGCATGCTGGTGCCGTCGTTGCCATGGTAAATGTATTTTGTCTGTCCGTTCCCGTGATCGTAGCGCTTGAACACAACGGCCGCGTCGCTGCGAGAGTAATAATGGTCTTCGATGTTGATACTGACGCCGGGATTCTTCGAGAGGTCAGGGCCGTTAAAGGTGTACCCGGGGAAGGGGCTGTAATCCAGAGAAACAAACCATTCAGGATGTTCGTAAACCCAGTCTGAATCAATCCCCATGTGATTAGGCACCATATCGCTGGCGAGGCGGATCCCGCGCAAACCCGCACGGTAGCTCAGGTTGCGGTAAGCTTCTTCACCGCCCAGGCGCTCCGCGATGCTGTAACGCGCCAGCGAGTAGGCTGACGAAACTGCGTCCGGATTGCCGCAGCGCTGTTTGATTTCACGTGAGGCATCACTGCGCTCCCACAAGCCAATCAGCCATAATCCGGTAAAACCCCAGGCTGCCAGTCTGTCCAATGTTTCGTCGGGGATTTGGTCCAGGCGCTCAATCGGGCGCTGATACTGCCGGGAAAGCTGGTTTAGCCACACAAAGCTGTTCTTGGCAATCATCACCACCCGCGGCATCCAGTCGCTGTCCGGACTGAAGCGTTCGACCTCGGAAAGCCCTTCCGCGCGGTAATCTGGCACCATAGTCGGGCCAGGGCCGGCAAAAGCAGCGCGCTGTTCCTCCTTCAAAAAATCGAGGCTGCCCAGCAGGCGGTAAAGGTATTTGTCGAGCAACTTTCCCCAGTGTTGCCGGATGAATTCCAGTTGACCGCTGAGGGACTGCGGCACCATAATGGCTGGGGTACGCAGCATAGTGACCAGGTCCTGCTGTTGGGGACCGAAAGTCGGCTGCTTGCTGAAGAAAACTTTGACTCTGTCAATCACCTGTTCATAGGCGGTCTTTATGCGCAAGGCTTCGTCGTCGAAGAGCTCTGAATAAACCGCCGCGGCCGGGTTTTGGTTGGTAAGCCACAACATCAGCAGCTCTTCCAGCGCGAGTTTGGTATTATCAACGCTATCTGTAGCGCCACCAAGGTAGTCCTCTATTGTGAGCTGCCCCTGAAACACCTGGCTTGGTGGAAATTCGCTGCAAAATGCGCTGAGGGTGGCGAGTAATTTTTCTTCGCCGAGCCCGGTGGAGATTTCCGTGTAAAGGGCGTCGCGGAGGTCTTTTCCATATTCCTGATAATACTCGGCGACAATGAGGTGGAAGATTTCGTCAATCAGACCCAGCGCGTTGATTTGCCCCGCTGAGATATAGCCTGTATCGCCAGGGCTTTTTTGCGCGTTAATTTGCTGCGCGAATTTCCGGGCTGCCTGAAAATTCGCGAAAATGACATTGCCATTCAGCGAAAAAAGCAGTTGGTCAAATCCGTATTTCTCACGGGACAAGCGTGAAACATGGAATTCCATCATGGAAGCCTCTCCTTGGTTGAACGCGCGAATGGCAGCCGCCCCTCTGCGACACTTAAGTTTACCCAGGAAATTGTATCATTCCTGATGCAGGATGTGGGTAATGATATTCGAACCCGACCCGCCGATATTTTGTGCCATTCCCCAGCGAGGGGTTCTCACCTGGTTCTTCCCGGCTTGTTCGCGGAGTTGGAGGACGACTTCCACAAGCTGGTAGAGCCCCGTCGCGCCGACCGGGTGCCCGCGTGCTTTGAGCCCCCCCATAGTAGCGACTGGAATCGCGCCGTCCAGCGCAATACCGCCCTCATTGGCGAGCCGGGGAGCCTGACCGGGTTCGCAGAAACCTGCTGCCTCCAGCGAGAGGGCTGCCATAATCGAAAAGGCGTCGTGATATTCAAACAAGTCAATTTCACGGGGGGAAATCCCGGCTTGCTGATAAGCTTTTCGAGCGGAGTCCTCAGCAGCGGACAAACGGAGGGGATTCGCGCGGTGCTGTAAGGAAATCGTATCCGTCGCGGAAGCGGAAGCCGCCACACTGATTATTTTGCCCGTGGAGGGTGGAGCAGCCGTGAGATATAGTGCCGCGGCGCCGTCGCTTACCGGGGAGGCGTCCAGCAGGTTGATCGGGTCGCAAACCATGCTGGCGCGTTCATAATCCGCCAGGCTGATAGCTTTTTGGAAACGGGCGTTTGGGTTGAAAACGGCGTTGGCATGCGCGTTGATGGAGAAAGCCGCGAAATCTGAGGTTTTCCAGCCAAACTCGTGGATGTAGCGCTGCATAATCAGGGCGTTCAGAGCGACAAAGGACACGCCAAAATCTCCCTCCAGATCGGCGTCCGCGGCAGTGGCAAGGCTGCTGGTTATTTCCGCCAGCGGCGAGTCAGTCATCTTTTCAACGCCGACCACCAGGGCTGAGGCAAATTCGCCCGAGGCGATCGCCATCATTGCCGCCCGGAAAGCGGCCGCGCCCGAGCCACATGCGGATTCAAAGCCGAAGCCTTCGCGGTGATGCATCCCGAGCCAGTCTGCCAGCAAAGCGCCCAACTGAAGCTGATGATTCGCGCTGCCAGCCATCATGTTGCCTACGAAGATGCCTTCGGGATAACCCAGATTGGCATCCTCGAGCGCCAAAAGCGCGGCGTCGCCTGCCAGCTCTTTCAGCGATTTTTCCCAATTTTCCCGGACAGGCGTCTGCCCAACCCCAGCAATGTATATTTTTTGCATCTCAACCTCGTGATTTTCAGGTTTTCAAACAGATTCTATCCCCGTTTACTCTCGAAAACTCTCAAAAGCCGCTTCTGTCTGTATAATTCCAGGAAACAGGACAAATTGGAGCAAATATGAAAATCTTGGATATCAGCGTTGGGATTGACGAGAAACTGCCAGTCTGGCCGGGCGACCCGAAACCCGAGATTTCGTGGATCGGGAGGATTTCCGCAGGCAATCCGGCTAACATTACTGCACTCAGCATGGGCGCTCATACCGGCACGCACATCGATGCCCCGCTTCACTTTCTGGAGAATGCTGAAACATTGGATGATTTCAGCTTGTCAACGTTGATCGGGGAAGCTCAGGTAATCGTGGTACCGGATGCAGTGTCGCTTATCACAGCCGATATTTTGCATTCACTCGAAGAAATTCGCTGCGAAAGAGTGCTGTTAAAAACCAGAAACAGCCAATTCTGGGAAGGTGAAGGCCTTCCTTTTCAGCAGAATTTCACTGCGCTTGACGTATCGGCGGCAGAGTATCTGGTGCGGCACGGCGTGCGTTTGGTGGGGATTGATTATCTTTCAATCGCCCCGTTTGACGAAGCTTCGCCGACGCACACCCTGCTGCTGCAGGCGAAAGTGGTCATCCTGGAAAGTTTAAATCTGAGCGAGGCTGCCGCGGGTTTCTATCAGTTGGTGTGCCTGCCGATAAAACTGACCGGGCGCGAAGCAGCGCCTGCCCGGGCTGTGCTCATTGTTGAATAATCGCGTAGATTGCGCGTAGCCATTATAAGTCTGTTAAACTTCATGAATGGGCATTGTTAATAGGTGAAAAGCCAGGGTTTCCAGGTCCCGCGCTTTTTTCGAGGATCCCAGTTCGTCCAAAATCTCCTCAAGATGCTCCAAGATCACGGGGTCATCGCCGACAAAATGAGAAGGGTCGATTTCGCCGGTGAAAAGCTCCTCCAGTCCCAGCCGGCTGTAAAGCTCGCTCACCATGCCGTAACTCCATTGATCCGAGATTTTCAGTTCATCCGCCAGGTCCCGCCGGCCAATCGAGAATACGATCGCCAGCCGCGCAATTTCTTCCTGCCGGTCTGTGAAGCCGGGAAAACCGCGCCCGCGGATTATCATCTTGTTTGCGGGCAACTCATAGGCTTCGCCCTGCAGAGCGTCAATAACGCCGGGGGTAAAAACGGTTTTCTTTTCGTACGCGAAGGTGATTGCCCAGGCCAGAGACGACGAGATTTCATTCTTGAGCAGGTAACCGGCGAACAGTTCCCTATCCAACCGTATAAACACAGTCGAAATCACATGGGTACCTACGCATAAAATCCTGGATTGCTTGCCAACTAGGTCATTTAGGGTGGTCAACATGCCGGGATTATCCCGATAGGAATCCAAATCCACAAGAAATAGGTCAGGCTTAGGCTGGCCGGGTTCATTCAACCTGGCGAAGTCGGCGTGGCAGGCAATTTCAGATACTACTCGCGTGCGCCAGTCGCGAACCAAAAGCAGGGACATCCAATTTCTTGCGTAAATATCATCACTAACGATAGCAACCAAAATATCTTTAGCCATTATTAACGGATTCCTTCCAATTTCCACTATTGACTTGAATTATAATTGCGAAAAGCAATTATCCGTCAGAAACGAAGAGGTGCCATATGACGAAAAGAGTTGCAGTACTGACGAGTGGCGGCGACGCCCCAGGTATGAACGCAGCCATCCGCGCTGTTGTGCGCTGTGGGATCAGCAAAGACTGGCAAATGTACGGCGTACAGCATGGGTACAAAGGGCTCATTTCCGGGAATATTCATGAAATGACCACGCGGGACGTGGGCGGCATCATTCAGCGCGACGGGACGATACTTGGCAGCGCGCGATGCCCGGAGTTCCAGACTATTGAGGGCCGCAAACTGGCAATCAGAAACATGCACCAACTTGGTATAGATTCACTGGTTGTGATCGGCGGGAATGGTTCCCAAACCGGCAATTACGAATTGCATCGGATGGGCTTTCCGGTGGTCGGCATCGCGTCCACAATCGATAACGACCTGTGCGGCTCCGATATTACCATTGGCGTTGATACTGCCTTAAATATCGCATTGGAGGCTATTGACCGGCTGAAAGTGACCGCGTCCTCCCACCAGCGTGCATTTATTCTTGAGGTTATGGGGCGGAAATGCGGTTACATCGCCTTGATGTCCGGTATCGCCGGTGGGGCAGAGGCAATTACCCTTCCGGAAATTCCGACGGACCCCGAAGAACTGGCGCAAACGCTGCAGGCAGCTTACGAGCATGGAAAATCACACGCGTTGGTTGTCGCAGCCGAAGGGGCTGATTACAACGCGGCAAAACTAACTGAATTCTTCGTAGCCAACCGGGACCGGCTGGGTTTCAGCGTCCGCAGCACAATCCTCGGGCATGTGCAGCGCGGCGGAACCCCAAGCGCTTACGACCGGAACTTGGGCAGCCGCTTTGGGCTTGGCGCCATTGAAGCGTTGGAACGCGGTGAAACCGGCGTTCTGGTTGGTCAGATCGCTTCGAAAATCACGACCACTCCGCTTGAGGACGTGGTCGGGAAAACCAAAGGTCTGGATATGGAACTGGTGCGTCTGGCGAGGATGCTGGATTAGTCCTTCTTCATCCTTAAAAACGCTTCCATAAAACCGTCAATACTCCCGTCCAACACGCTTTGAGTATTGGCGGTTTCGTATTCCGTGCGGTGGTCTTTGACCATTTGATAGGGGTGCAGCACGTAGGAGCGAATCTGGCTGCCCCATTCCACCTTCTTGAATTCGCCCTTAAGTTCTGCCACGACCTCTTCATGCGCCTGCATCTGCAATTCAAACAGTCGGGAACGCAGCACTTTCAGCGCGTTTTCCCGGTTCTGGGTTTGTGAGCGTTCATTTTGGCAGGTTACGACTAATCCGGTGGGCAGATGAATAATCCGCACCGCGGTCATGTTCTTTTGCACGTTTTGTCCGCCAGCGCCGGATGATTTGTAGACCTCGATATTGATATCTTCCGGGCGAATAATGACCTCATCATTGTCCTCAAGCTCCGGCAGCACCTCCACCAACGCGAAGGAGGTATGCCGGCGGTGTGCCGCGTCAAAAGGGGAAAGACGCACAAGCCGGTGGACGCCCTTTTCTGATTTCAGGAACCCGTAAGCCAGGTTGCCCTGAACCAGGATGGTTTCGGATTTGATGCCGGCTTCTTCACCGACGGTGCGATCCAGCACCTCGGTTTTAAAACCGCGTTGTTCAGCCCAACGCAGGTACATACGCTCCAGCATGGCTGCCCAATCCTGGGAATCGGTGCCGCCCGCGCCGGAATGGATGGCCAGCAGGGCGTTACCGTGGTCGTACTTACCGGAAAGCAGCAGTTCAATTTCTTTTTTTGCCAGAGAGGTTTCCAGGTTATCAACCTGGGCAGTAATCTCCTCCGTGAGTGAACCGTCGTCCAGCTCGGTGAGCGCTTTCAAATCCTGGATTTCCGCAGCAAGTGTGTGCCATTCCTCTACCACGCTTGAGAGGTCGGAGATGCGTTTCATCACTTGTTGGGCTGTATCGGGATTATTCCAGAATTCAGGGCTTTCGGATTGGGTTCGGAGGGTCTGCAGTTCCTGAAGCTTTTTCGCGAGGTCAAAGATGCTCCTGGAGGGAGCGGCATTGCGCTTCGATGGTTTCTATGCGGTTAGAAAGCTCAGACATGGTGTTTCTCCGGAATATTAATGCTCAAGGATGCCGTTGACAAAGGCTTCCCGGTTGAAAAGCTGTAAATCTTCCACGCGCTCGCCCAAGCCGGCATACAGAATTGGCAAGCCCAGCTGCTTTTTTATGGCAAACGCCATTCCACCTTTCGCGGAGGTATCCAGCTTGGCCAGGAGAGCTCCATTCAACTGTACCGCTTTGCCAAAAGCAGCCGCCTGCTGGAGCGCGTTTTGGCCGGTGGTAGTGTCCAATACAATCCAGGAATAATGCGGCGCGCCGGGCATTGCCTTGCCAGCCACGCGATAGACCTTTTTGATTTCTTCCATCAGGTTGTAGCGTGTATGCAGTCTGCCAGCCGTGTCAATCAAAACGACATCACTTCCGCGCGAGAGGGCGGATTTGATGCCGTCATAGGTTACCGCGCCTGGATCGCTGTCGGGTTGGGCGGTAATAATCGGAACATCGACCCGTTTGCTCCAGACCTCAAGTTGGTCCACGGCAGCGGCGCGGTACGTATCCGCGGCAACCAACAGCACTTTTCTGCCCATGGACTTGTAGCGGGCAGCCAGTTTGGCGATGGTGGTGGTTTTTCCCGAACCGTTCACGCCGGCAACCATGATGACGGTTGGTTGGTGGTTCAGTTCCGGTTCTTCCGGCTGGTTCAACAGGCTGGTCAGTTCGGTTTTAAGCAAGCTGTAAAGTTGTTCCGTACTGGTCAGACCCTGGCTGGAAACCTGTCTCTGACAGTCATTTATCACGGAAATCGTGGTTTCCACGCCGATATCAGCCTGAATCAGCAGCGCTTCCAATTCATCCCAGCTGCTCTCGGTGATTTGGGTGGCGCCAAAGAAGGTTGAAACCTTGCCAAAGGCTACATCGCGTGTTTTTGTCAGGCTCTCACGCCATTTTTTGAATAAATCGCTCATCGGTCCAGAATTATAACGGGTTTTGGCTGCTTGCCAGCTGACCGCAGCCGGCTTGGATTTCAATACCGCGACGGAGGCGGACCGTCACAGGGATGCCGCGTTCCGCAAGCACGTCCGCGAATGCGCGCACTCTTTCGCGTGGGGAGCCCTGCAATGGATATTGTTTGCTGGGGTTCAAAGCGATCAGGTTGACGTGACAAAGCATGCCTTTGAGCAAGCCAGCAAGCTGGGCTGCAGCCGTCGGCGAGTCATTCACGTCGTTGATGAGCGCGTACTCAAAGCTGATGCGCCGATGGGTTTCTTCGGTGTAGGCGCGGCAGGTGGATATCAAGTTTTTCAGCGGGTAAATCCGGTTGGCAGGCACCAGTTGGCTGCGCAGTTCGTTCTCCGCGGAATGCAAACTGACCGCCAGGTTCACCTGCAGACCTTCCTTGCTGAACCTTTCAATTTTCGGAATAATCCCGACCGTGCTGACCGTGATGCGCCGCGCACCAAAGTTGAGCGCGCCTGGGTCTGTTAACCTGCGCAGCGATGCCATGGTCGCTTCATAATTGAGAAACGGCTCACCCATGCCCATATACACAATATTGGTCAGGTTTTTCCCTTCGGATTGCAACAGACGCATATAGTGGAGGATCTGGGCAAGAATTTCCCCGGTGGATAAGCCGCGCTGGAAACCCATTTGCCCGGTCGCGCAAAAAACGCAGCCCATGGGGCAGCCTACCTGCGTGGATACGCACAGGGAGTTGCGCTCTTCGTAGCGCATCAGGACCGTCTCCACGCTCAGATCGTCCGGCAGCCCAAACAAAGTTTTTTCCGTTAGTTGGTCTTTGGAGCGCACGCTTGTGCGCGGAGTCAGTGGATTCAGAAGATACTGCTCTGTCAAGGCGGCCCGCAGACTGGCTGGGATGTTGGAAAACTGGGAAAAGTCGTTGTAATGCTGCTGGTAGAGGCCGTTCCATATCTGCCTGGTTCGGAAAGGCGGCTGATCAAGCTCCGTCAGGGCTTGCGAAAAAGTGTCAAAATCCAGGTCGTAGAGGAGCGTTTTAGCCATGAATCAGCTCATAAAGATCGGCCGCGATGATATCCGGAGAAGGCTGCCAGGATTGCGCCTGGGAGCGCGTGGACACGCCAGAAAGCACCAGCCCAGCCAGGCAGCCCGCCTTCTGCGCGCCGGTGATATCTGTTTCCAGGCGGTCGCCAACCCCCATAACCTCCCGGGGGCTCAGCTTCAGGACCTGGTAAGCATATTCATACATCGCTGTGAAAGGCTTGCCAATAATCAGCGGTTCCTTACCGGAAGCCGTGGAGATGGCAGCCACCATGGTCCCCGCGCCAGGAAATAAGCCCTGCGGGGTAGGGAAGGTAGCGTCGGCATTGGTAGCGATGAAGTCCGCGCCCGCCCTCACAAGCAGCGCGGCATTGCGGATTTTTTCGTAGGTCATGCCAACGTCCATTCCAACCACGACGAGCGCAGCGCTCTGATAATCGTCTATGGGGGTGACCACAAATCCATGCTTCTGCAGAACTTGCTTCAGGGAGTCGGAGCCAACCACGTAGATAGGCGTGCCCGCGGGGTGATTTGCCTGCAGGTAAAGAGCGGTGGTTTCGGCGGAGGTAATGATTTGCTCTGCCTGTACTTCCAATCCGAATTTTTTCAACTTTTCCTGATACTCCGCGACTGTTTTTGTGGCATTATTCGTCGCGAAAACATAGCGCAAGCCTAAATCGGAAATCGCCGCGAATAAGGCGGGCAGATTTCCGATGGCTCGCGTATCATGCCAGAGGACACCATCCATATCCAGGATAAGCCCCTTTAGGTCGGGGAACTTTTCTGTCAGCACTTGTCCTCCAGCAGGTTGGGTTTTGTTTTATTTGGCTGGCGGCTGCAGGACTTTATCGACAATGCCGTAGCTGACTGCCTGTTCCGCGGTCAGGAAAAAGTCGCGGTCAGTATCGCGCTTGATAACATCGATAGGTTGGCCTGTGACCTCGGCAAAGAAATTATTGAGAGCGTCTTTCAGGCGCAGAATTTCTTTCGCCATAATTTCAATATCCGTGGCCTGACCTTCAGCGCCGCCTAAAGGTTGGTGCATGTGGATTGTTGCGTGCGGGAGCGCATAGCGCTGACCTTTGGCGCCGCCTGCCAGCAGCACCGTACCGAAACTGGCAGTAACGCCAACTGCTACCGTGCTAATCTTGTTCGGGATCATCTGCATGGTATCGAGAATGGCAAGGCCGGAGTAAATCGAGCCGCCGGGAGAATTGATGTACATTTGAATCGATTTATCCGGGTCTTCGCGGCTGAGGTAAAGCAATTGGGCGACGACCAGGTTCGCTACCTGATCATTAATAGCGGAACCGACGAAGATAATGCGTTCCTTGAGCAGGAGCGAATAGATATCATACGCGCGTTCCCCGCTGCCGGAAGATTCCACGACCATCGGAATCACTGATTTTACGAAGTTTGTGTCCATAGTTTTCCTTTTCTTCAGAGATAGTTTGAAGAGTGTAACGTACGACTATTAGATATTTATTATATAAATCGGGCGCCTGGGATTTCAGGCGCCCCTATACGGGTAATTACTCTGCCTCTTCAACCATTGGGTCTGCTTCTGACAGCGCGTCTTCCGCGATTTGTACTTCTGCGGGTTCGACCGGAAGCGATTCCGGGCTGGCAATCGTGCGCAGCTGTTTCCGGATTGCTGTTTCCAGGGCGCGGTTGGCGGCTTCCATAGAAATCGCGTTAGCGAATTTTTTCTCGCCCAGCTCCTTCTGAACATCCTGCAGTTCGCCGCTCATGATAAGTTCTTCGATGATGGTCGAAATTTCTCTTTCCAGGGCTTCATTGGTGACGTTGATGTCGTATTCCTTACTCAAAGCTTGCATCACGAGTGAGCGTTCCAGCCGGTCGATTGCGGTCGGGGTGACTTCCTGCCTGATGAAATCGTCCTTTTCCATCTTACGCATTTTCAGGTAAAGGTCGAGGTCAAGTTGGCGGTGGGAGAGCTCATGCTCAAAGCGGTGCAGAACCTGCGCCTCTTCCTCCTTAAGCATCTGAGGAGGGTATTTGATTTTTGCGTCCTTCCGAATACGATCCACCAGGTTGAGATAATACTTGTCGTCATATTCAGCAGTAGTTTCTATTTCCAGGCGTGTCCGAACCGCTGTTCTGAGCTCTTCCACCGATTTAAAATCGCCCATCTCAGTGAGGAAGTTCTCATCCATTTCGGGCAGCTGCATGGCTTTTACGGATTGAATGTTCACTGTAAAGCGTACCTTCTTGCCGCGCAGTTCTTCGTCCGGGGCGTCTTCCGGGAATTCATGCGTGATGACTGCATTCTCGGCGGCATTGTAGCCGATCAAAGCGCGGGTGAAACCAGGGAAAGGCCACTCGTTCTCGCGTTGTTCACTTTCGGTAGGGATGAGAACTTGTTGAGGAGCCGCTTTGATCAGATCGGGGTTTTCGCCTTCTTTGGGCTCAAGATCGACGGCTTCGAGGGTCACGTAAAGCAGGTTGCCTTCCGCAGCCGGCGTGTCCAATGGAACAATGGTGCTCGAATTCTGCCGTGCGCGGAGTATAAAATCGTCCACATCCTGGTCGCTTACACCGGGAAGAAGGTAAGCCTCGCGCAAATCGCCCAAGTCGCCAAGCTCCACCTCCGGCTCCAATGGAATTGTGAAGAGGAAAATTAGAGGATTCTCGCTTTGGATCTCATCCAGATTGCCTGGACCATAGGGTTTGATTTGGGCTTCCTCCACCACTTCCGGATAAACCTTGTCCAGGAGCAGTTCCAGCGCTTCCTCCTTGATGCTCGCTTCGCCAACGTTACTGAGTACCATCGCGTAGGGCGCTTTTCCGGGACGGAAGCCGGGGATGCGAGTGCGCTGGGAAATTTTGCGGGCGGCTTTGTGCATGTACTGCTCCAAAAGCTCCGGTTCAAATTCCGCGGTGATTTTGACCTGCTGGTCGTCCGTAAATTCTTTTTGTAGTTTCAAAATATACCTCTCACAGTTTATAAATGCTGTGGGGAAAGAGAGGCTCGAACTCTCACGCCTTGCGGCACATGATCCTAAGTCATGCCTGTCTGCCAATTCCAGCACTTCCCCTCGAACAAGAAATTATAAGCGAGAGAGAAAAGTAAGTCAACAAAATCCAGCAGCGAGTGGACCTTCGCAATTCCGTTGATTCTGAATTATTAGAATTCCTGCGAGGTTGCACATAGCCACACAATCAAAAAAAATTAACTCAAATCAATCTTCAGCAAATATATCGTGTGCCTTTATGATCGTTTTAATTATTTACCAGGTTTTCTCTTAGAACTTTTTTGTAATTGATCGGCAATGGCAGCTGCACGCCGCCGTTAAGCGTCCATTCCATTAGCACTTCAGGGTCGATGCCAAAGGGCAGCAGCACGCTCCCGCCGGCTTTCGCCAGCAATTCCATGTACTTGTGGATGTTTAGCGCTTGTGGATCCAGCTTGCCCCCCAGTTCCCAGGCGCGCACATCCGGCTCGCCTTGCATAAAAAGAAAACGCACGCGTTGGCCGGGGCGGATTTGCGTGCCGGCGCTTTCCAACTGCCGCGCCGCGCGCACGGCCGCGGTCGCGCTTTTGTAGGCATCCAGGGCGTAACTGACCTTCCCATTAATCACCAGCGAATCCAACGGCACGCGCCCGGTTTTCAGCGCGTCCAGCGCGTCCTGGTACAGCCCAAGCGCCGACCTGAGCGTGTCGGGCAGGTCTGCGCGGGTTTTAGCCTGCCCAAGGCAGGTGATCATTTCTGTTTGCACCTGCCCGATCCAGCGCGGGGTATCCCTGCGGCGGGCTTCCAATCCGCGCACTTTGATTTCTCCGCTCTGGAACACGCCAAAATAGCGGTTGGCGATCGGGATGCGCGCGTCCGTTTTGGAAGGCAAAAACGCAACCCAACGCAAAACGCCGTCCAGCGCGATTGCCAGCCCTGTGCGGTCGACGATTTTGCGCATCACCTCCTCAAAATGCTCGGGTTTGCTGCAGCCTTTCTTTTTGAGCCAGAGCGCGTCCACGTACATCTGCAGCACTTCAAAGCCTTCTTCTTCCGCCACCTCTTTGGCGCGCAGGAGCACCTCGCGCCCGCCTTTGGTCACCGCTTCATGCGCTTCGATGCGTCCATAGCGGGCGTTTTTGTAGCCGAGAAAGCCAAAACAGACCACCAGCAGCCATTTGAGCGCGGAAGAACGCGCTTTGAGCGTTTTTGCCATGGGATGATCGGGCGGGTAGGAACGCGTCTTTGTCTTCAGCTCCACGCGTTTTTCGTAAATCGGTTTGAGCGTGAGCGGAACCACGCCCAATTCTTCACTGGCGGGCGTCAGCACATCCGGCAGGGGAACTTCGGGCGAGATGTTGCCGCGGATGATTACCGCGGGATACATGGAAACAAAGTCAACTTCCCCCACGTCGCTGTGCAGTCCCAGTTTGGGCTGGTAAATCATCCCGCCGCGGTCGGCCTGGATGAGCTGCATGCCGCTCTTGAATTCTTCCACCTGGCGTTTCTGGTAGGGCACCAGAATGTCCTTTTCCAGGGCGGTGATGACCTGCATAGCGGAGATGCCCTGACCCGGCGAGACGCGCGCGGCTTTTTCAATTGGCAGGGTGGTCACGCGCGCCATTTCCAGCGTGCCCGCCAGGCTGTAATCCGACCACATCATCGCGGATTTGCGGTCAATATGGCAGCGCCCGAACAGGTGCGCCTCTTCCGGGCGGTAGATGATGTGCCCGTAGGAAAAATAGGTGATTTCTTTTTGCCAGCGCACCGGCCGGCTGGCATCGCGATTAAGCGCCAGGGCCGCTTCCTTCTGCTCCATCTGGTTGAGCAGAAAAGGCAGCAGCCAGCTATCCCCCCAGTCGGTGACGAGAATATCCGGGTCGTAGTCCAGCAGCGCGGCGTTCAGAGCGGATAAGCAAGCGCCGTCCGGGCTGAGAGGCAGGGTCTGGCTGAAGCGGTCTGAACGCAGGGTGAGCGAGCGCACCGAGCCATGCGCGGGGTCCACATCCGGGGCCAGTTCCATCACGCGCAGGGGCGGCAGATCCGGCATCAAGTCCCAGCGGCTGTTGAGCACGTGAATGGACTGGATGCGGTTCTGCGCATCCGCCTCAAGCTCGCACAGCGCCAGCGGGAACGCGCCGTACCGGCTGATATAACGCGTGCTGATGGTTACATCCGAGTCGTACCAGGTCAGCTCCTGGAACTCCTCCTCAAGCTGGCGGAACAATTCGACCTGATGCGCCGGGGTATCCACATCAATGCGCAGCACTTCCACGGGGTCCGCGGCAAACACATCCTGCTTTAGCTGGCGCTCAAGCGCGGTCACGCAGCTTTCCTTGCGCAGGCGTTTCCACAGCCGGCGCAGCTCCTCGCGCGGTCCGGCAGCGTAAAACGCCACCGGAAAGCTCTGCGTGAAACACACCCGGCGGTCATCTGTTTCAGAGATAAACCACAGCGTCAGGCCGTCCTGCTGATTCAAGTACAGGTCGAGCAGCCAGCCGCGAAAATTTGGGTTGTTCACGGCGCCTCTTCGAATTCGGTGTACGCGGCGGGCGTGAGCGGTTCCGACACTTCTTCCAGTAGTTCTGCGGGGGGAGGGGATTCCGGCGCCAAAACCGCCAGTGTCTCGTTGAGCAGCGTGAGAAAACGCGCTTCCTTTCCGCTGTCCAGCTTTATGCTGGGGTCCGCGCCTTCCGGGATGATCTCCTTTTGGAGCGATTTCAGCTGTTTGTACACCTCCAGCAGGATGGCAATCAGATACATGTCCAGCGGGTACAGGTTGGACGCGTACGAGGCTTCCGCCAGGTGCAGGCGGGAGAGCACCAGCAGTTCATCCAGCAGCACTTGGTCTTCTTTGCGCAGCGCGCGCTGAAAGCGTTTCAGGGCGGCTTCTTCCTGCTGCCAGGTTTGGGTAATGGAAGCAATTGTGCGGCCCATAGGTTCCTTTCTAGAACAATGCCGGCTGCAGCCCAAAGCCGGACGGCAGCGGGACAGGTTCTTCCCAGGCAGCGCTGGCGCTGGCGCGCAGCTGCTCCATCAGGCATTCGCGCGCCGCGGATATGGGCGGAATGGGTTTCAGGCTCACCAACACCGGCGCGGCCTGGCTGAGGCGCTCCAGGCAGGCAATGCTGCGGGTAAGCAGGCGCTGACAGTCCTTAAGCTTCACATCCTCATCCAGGAAGGTTGCCAGCAGGTCCAGAATTACCAGCGGTTCGCGCGGCGGCACGGCGGATACGGCTTCCAGCATTGCCAGCACCTGATAACAGGTAAAGGCGCGCGAGAGGCGGATTCTGTTCATCACGCCCACCGGGTCGCTGGTGAAAGGCCGGATAGCCCGGGCAACCGCGTACATGTTGGAACGGTTACCGCAGTCCAACAGGGCTACGCGCTGTTTCAGGGCTAAAGCAGCCACCAGTTCCAGCATTTTTTCGGACATTGCATGGCTGCCAATCACCAGCAGCAGCTGGGGGGGCAGGGGCAGTGAAAAGGGGAGTAACGCAGCATCTGTTCTCATGCTTTTATTATATAGAATATTTGTTCTATGTCAAGAGATTGTCAGAACAATTGTGCTAATTCTATACGTTTTCAGGGAGCGCGGGAAGGGCGGGGTGGGTATAATAGGGCTTTGAATTTATTCGAGTAGAGGAAAAATGACAACCATCAAAGGCAGTGAAAGCGGCGCGACCGCGCGCAACCGTATCAGTAAATCCATCGTGTTGGCAATCCGGCTGCTCATGCGCCAGAAAGCACCAGATGCGTCCAGCCGCGATCTAGCGGCGTATGTGGTGCTGGCGCTGGAGAAGATCAGTGAAACCGTGGAAACGAGCGCCAGCGCCTGGGAGAAGCGCGATTATTGGCTCAAAGCGGACCGTTTTCGGCAGGAGTGGGCCTGGTGCGAACAAAGCGCTGACGCGCTGGCAAAGGCGCTGCGCGCGGATGATTGGGCGGGCGTGGCGCAGCAGTTGGTTGGGATCGGGCAGCGTTTTAGCGCGGTCCAGGTAAGCGAGAACAACCGTCTGGGTGAGCCCTGGATAGGCGCCTGGAAAACCTTTTTGCAGCGTTAGCTGGCGGAGCTTTTAATAACGCTCGAAGGTAAGTAGGGGAGAAGCTTTTTCTGTAATTCTGTTTTATGGTTATGATAAGTATCATTATCGTAAGCATCTATCATCCCAAATATGCCAGAAGGGGAGCTTAGTCTGTGAGTATCTGTATCACAGGTGCGCTTGTGCAGAAATATGTCAATGGTGTGAAGGAAGATGAAATGACTGTTGTCGACCGCAGGCATGCACTGAAAATTAGACGCAAGCTTTTGACTGCATCTGTTTGGGCCAGTTATTCCGTCTTACCAATATTGCTGGAACGAGCGGTTCGATCCGTTTCCCTGAAATAGCCGTCGGCGGCTGGTAGACTGATTAAGTAAACTCGAAAATTGGTGGCATCTCTCCCGCCGCATTCTTGCAGGAAGTTTTAGTTTTTTACACAGTCAATATCCTCCTACCCGGGCTCACAAAGTCCTGCTTAGTCAGGAAAATACCCGGATTTGCTGCGGTCAAAGACACCAAAACCCACCAAAGGTTCTAAAAAGACTAAGCTATGCGCAATAGACCCATAATATAGGGGTACATAACCTACAAATTTGTAATTATCATAACCTTTGTTGTGAACGCGGTATAATTCCTCTATGGATTCTTCCGAAACAGTCAGTCAGGCTCTCAGCAGGTACCTCGCTTCGGTCAAACTCTCCCGCAGCGCGAATACCGCCCGCACCTATACCAACGCAATTAGCCTCTTTAGCCGGGTTCTGACCGAGCATAAACTGGATTTGGAAACATTACCAGTCAGCGAGCTTAGCGAAGAACCGGTGATTTGGGTAATCCGGGCGCTGAAAGACATGGCTCCCTCGACCGAGCAGTGCTACCTGACGGCTGTGGTAGGTTTTTACGAGTTCCTGGCGGGCGAGAACCTGGCCGACATCAATTTACCCCGCGTACGCCTGCTCATCAAGCAGCGTGCCCGCAAACCAGGCATCCGTCTGCCCCAGTTTCCGAAATCGGCAATCGAAAAAGTGCTGGATTACGCCGCCGGCTTGAATTTGCTTGAAACCAAAGATCCGAACGAGCATTTGATAAACCTGCGAGACCGGGCTTTCCTGCTTACACTGGCAGATACGGGCTTGCGCGTGCAAGAAGCCTGCAACTTGCGCCGCGGGGATATCGATTGGGATGAATATCGCGCTGTCATCATCGGTAAAGGTAACCGTGAAGCGGTTCTGCGTTTCTCCAGGCGCAGTTTATTGGCTATCAAGGATTACCTGCGGCTGCGCGCCGAGCTGGATGGAGGCAGTGGTAAAGCCCTGGCGGCGCTGCCTGTATTCGCGCGGCACGACAAGGGCAGCGGGAAAAAGGTCAAGCCGATATCCACCACCACCGGGCGGGAAATCGTGAATCAACGCGTGAGGGAAGCCATCGGACCTGAAGCGGTGGGTTCCATCACGCCGCATTCTTTCAGGCATTACTTTGTGACCACGGTTTTGCTCGCCTCCGGCAATCTGAAGTTGGCGCAGGAGCTTGCCCGCCATCAAAACATCGCAGTGACGCAGCGCTACAGTCATCTGAGCGATGCTGAACTGGATAAAAAGTATCTGGAAATTTTTGGATAAACGGCTTAGTGGTATCATATTGCCGAAAATCATATACGGAGTTTGGCAATTGGAACTATGACGGATTATCGGATAACAACTCACCCTATCTTACCGATTAAGCCAGAACCATCCCTTTCGTTTTATTGGAACAACCAGGAATTCTTCGCCAAAACCGATGAAATGATTTCCTCCGCGCTTTTCGCGCATGGAATCCACACCTTCGGCCACCACCCAAAAGACAACGCTCCCCAAGGCATCTTTTGTGCCAACGGGCAGTGTTCGCAGTGCATGGTCATCGCGGATGGGCTGCCTGTAAAGGCTTGCATGACCCCGGTAAAGCCCGGCATGCGTGTGTTTCCCGCTGAAGGCTTGCCAGTGCTGCCAGATGTGCCAGCCGGAGCGGCACATTACGCCCCAACTCCCCACAAATTCGTCGAAGCACTGATCATCGGCGGCGGACCAGCCGGTCTCTCCGCGGCGCAAGAGCTGGGAAAAGCCGGCGTTTCGGTCTTGTTGGTGGATGATAAGGACAAGCTGGGCGGTAAGCTCGTTTTACAAACGCACCGCTTTTTTGGCTCCTCTGAAGCCGTTTTTGCCGGCACGCGCGGGATTGATATTGCGAAAAAGCTGGAAACGCAGGCGCGCGCCTATCCGACGGTGGAAATCTGGGAAAACAGTACAGCCCTGGCTATTTTTGAAGATCACAGCGTTGGGATCTTGCGAGCTGGCAGCCAGTACGTTTTGGTGCAGCCGCACGTGCTGCTGGTCGCTGCCGGCGCGCGCGAACGCAGCCTGGCATTTCCCGGCAATACTCTGCCCGGAGTTTACGGCGCGGGGGCTTTCCAGACGCTGGTTAATCGCGACCTGGTGCGCCCCTGCGAAAACCTTTTCATCGTGGGCGGCGGTAATGTGGGGCTCATTGCAGGCTATCACGCCATCCAGGCCGGCATCCACGTGGCCGGTCTGGTGGAAGCAGCCCCAGCTTGCGGGGGCTACCGTGTCCACCTCGATAAGCTGGTGCGCTCTGGCGTGCCTGTTCTCACTTCACATACTGTTCTTGAGGCTATAGGTGAAGAACGCGTAGAGAAAATCCGCATCGCCCGCGTCGATGAGAATTTCAAACCAATATTCAACACCGTGCGTGAGTACGCCTGTGATACCATCCTGATCGCGGTCGGGCTTGACCCGGTGAATGAGTTCATCCGCAAGGCGGAAGAGGTCGGACTGCCAGTATTTTCTGCTGGCGACGCCCAGGAGATCGCCGAGGCGTCCGCCGCGATTTTTTCTGGTCGGATTGCTGGCGCGCATATCGCGGATTGGCTGGGGAAAAGCCTGAACCCAGTACCGGATGAGTGGGTCCGGTTGGAAGGCATCCTGAAGTCAAAGCCGGGCGCGCTGCGGGAAGAAGAGTTGCCAGCCGCGCGCGCAGGCGTCTTCCCGGTGCTGCACTGCAACCAGGAAATTCCCTGCGATCCATGCACGACCATTTGTCCCAAGCATTTAATCCGAATAAACCCGCAGGACATCCGTGAGCTTCCGCAATTCCTGCGCGATGAAGCGGAAGCATGCATCGGCTGCCTGCGCTGTGTTTCAATTTGCCCGGGTTTGGCAATCACGATGGTGGATTTCCGTAAACGCACAGGAAGCGCCCTTGTTTCCCTGCCCTACGAGCAGGATGCAGAAGCACTAAAACCTGGCAGCCTGATTATGGTCACGGATACAGGTGGTACGGCGTTGACCTCGCTGCCGGTTCACTCCATTCGTAAGCTGCCTGGTTTTACCGGCACTCGAATTGTCAGTGTAGAAGCTCCAGCGGAGATAGCCTCACGCATTGCGGGCTTGCGCCTCATACCCAGCTCGGAAGCCCTGGAGCTTTTTGACGGGACCGGTGACTTTTCACCGGACATTGCGGACGATGCCTACGTGTGCCGCTGCGAAAGGGTAACTGCCGGGGAAATCCGCCGGCTTATCCGCTCCGGGATTCGGGATATCAATCAAATCAAGGCGATATTACGCGTAAGTATGGGCGCTTGCGGTGGGAAAACCTGCATGAACATGGTCAAACGCATGTATCAGCAGGAAGGAATCCCCCTATCCGAGGTGAGCGAACCGCCAATTCGTCCGGTGTTCGTAGAGATGCCGATATCCCTGTTGGCGCATGCCACACGCGATTCCGCTGGAGGTGCGCTGTGACCACGCAACCCGCCTATGATGTCATCATTGCAGGCGCCGGCTCAATTGGCACGCCCACCGCATTCTATCTTGCCAAGGCAGGATTGCGTGTTCTGGTGTTGGAAGCGCTGCCGAGCGTCGGGCAGGCTTCGAACAAACATGCCATTGGCGGCGTGCGCGCCACGCACTCGGATACCTCGAAGATAACCCTATGCGCAGAAAGCATCAAGATCTTGTCCACATGGCAGGAAAACTACGGGGACGATATTGAATGGCGCGCGGGTGGATATTGTTTTGTCGCCTATGAGCAGGAAGTAAAAAATACGCTGCAGGATCTTTTAGCCTGTCAAAAGAGCTTCGGTCTCAATATTGACTGGCTTGAGCCCGATGGGATTCGCAGCATCATCCCGGACATTCAACCCGATGGACTTCTGGGCGGCACTTTCTCACCAGAGGACGGTTCTGCCTCGCCGATGAAAACCAACTTCGCGTTTTATGCCCATGCCGTGGCAGCTGGCGCTGAATTTCATTTTAACGAGCCTGTCCTGGCGGTGGCAACAGATCACGGCCGCATTCAATCCGTAATGACGGCGCGAGGCAGATATGCCTGCAAGTACTTCATCAACGCGGCGGGCTCCTGGGCAGCGGAGATCTCCAATCTGGTTGGCGTTCCATTGCCTGTGCAGCCCGAAGCGCACGAGGCGGGCATCACCGAGCCGGTCCAACCGATGTTCTCCCCCATGATCGTGGACATTCGCCCGCGGGAAGGCTCCAGCAATTTTTACTTTTACCAGCACCCGACTGGAAAGATCATCTTCTGCCTCACCCCCAGCCCGCAGATTCTCGGCAATCGCAGCCTGGATACCAGTGAGTTTTTACCGCTGGCTTCCCAAAGACTGATCGAGCTAATGCCCAAGCTGGAAAACCTGCGGGTGCGCCGCACCTGGCGTGGAACCTACCCCATCACCCCGGATGGGCTTCCGATTCTGGGAGCGACTGACGCGCTGGAAGGCTACCTTTTGGCAGCCGGCGTGTGCGGACAAGGGTACATGCTCGGGCCGGGCGTGGGCAGGCTGCTGACTCACCTGATCACCGGCCAGCTGGACAGCTCCGAGGAAGAATGTCTGCGCGCATTGCGGTTGGATCGGTCCTTTACAAGCGCCGAAAAATTAAAATGATTTTTTAGTTTTATGGCATACTTTGCGCATCACCATGGATCTGGAAAAAGTATTTCATAAATTTCCGGCCTCGTACACCACTGCAGATATCGATTTGATTAAAGCAGCGTATCAGATGGCTGAAACGGCGCACCAGGGCCAGAAAAGGGCCTCCGGTGTCCCGTATATCGCGCACTGCGTTGGCGTTGCCAATATCCTGCTGGATATTGAAGTCGCTCCCAGCCTGGTAGTGGCTGGTTTGCTGCATGACGTGGTGCTTGATACGCCCGTGACACTCGACCAAATCCGGGAAAAATTCGGCGACTCCATTGCCAAGTTTGTTGAAGACCTGACCTTGATCACCAGCATTCCGCAGGTTTCCCGGGGAGATCAGCACCCTGAGGAAATCACCGGTCCTCGAGCTCCGGATCTGATTACCGGCAGTCGTAAAACAGAATACGTAGTTGAGACCATAAGAAAAATGCTGCTGGCTATCGGCAGTGATTTCCGGGTCATCATCGTCAAATTGGCTGACCGCCTGCATAATATGCGCACGCTCAAGGATATGCCGGCTGACAGGCAAAAACGCATTGCCGAGGACACTCTTGAAATCTTCGCCCCACTGGCGAACCGCCTTGGCATCTGGCAGATCAAATGGGAGTTAGAAGACCTGGCTTTTCGCTATGTAAACCCGGGAGAGTACAACAAAATCGCCGAAAAGTTGGCGACCCAAAGGCTCAAACGACAGGAAGAAATCCAGTCAATCATCCGTAATCTGACCGCCCTGCTTGAAAAATCCGAGGTAACAGCCGTTATTTCCGGTAGACCCAAGCATATCTTTTCCATCTACCGCAAAATGCAGCGGAAAGACGGAAATTTTGACGCTATCCGCGATTTGCGGGCCGTGCGCATCCTGGTTGATGACATAGAGGCCTGTTATAAGGTGCTGGGCATTATGCATATGCACTTCACGCCCATCCCTGGCGAGTTTGACGACTATATCGCGGCAAAAAAGCCCAATAACTACCAATCCCTGCACACATCAGTCGTTTACAAGGACGGCAAACCGCTGGAAATTCAAATCCGGACCCACGAAATGCACCGCAATGCAGAGTTTGGCGTTGCGGCCCACTGGCGCTACAAAGAAAAGTCCTCTTTGATTAGTGATGATTACGAACAGAAAGTCAGTCTAATCCGTAACCTGCTGGCCTGGAGCCAGGAAGTGGAAGATGGCTCTGACACTCCGGACGGTTTGCCTGCCGACGTATTCGGGGATAGGGTTTACGTCATCACACCCAGGGGCGATGTGGTCGATTTGCCATATGGTTCCACACCCATTGATTTTGCTTACCAGGTGCATACCAATGTCGGTCACCGCTGCCGTGGCGCGAAAGTGAATGGAAAGCTGGTCACGCTGGATTACAAACTCCAAACCGGGGATAAAATCGAGATCCTGACAGCCAATCGCGGCGGACCAAGCCGGGATTGGCTGAATCCAAGCCTTGGAATGGTGAAGAGCGCCCGCACCCGCTCAAAAATCAAGCAGTGGTTTAAGCAACAGGACCGCGAGCAGAATCTTGAGCATGGCAAAATGCTCATCGAGAAGGAGTTCAAGCGGCTGGGGATAGGGCAGATTGATCTGCTTGAATTCCTGGAAGATTTTCATGTCCGCACTTTGGATGACCTGTATGTGGGAATTGGCACCGGAGATATTCCGATAGGCAGGCTGGTCAACCGCATTGCTGAAACCCAACACCCCCCAGAGTCGGAAAAGTTTGAGCTTGTACCGAGTATCCCGAGCCGGGCCAAACCCGGTGATACCGTCACTGTGATGGGCTTGAAAGGCCTGGCGACCACCATGGCCCGCTGCTGCAGCCCGATGCCCGGGGATGAAATCATCGGCTATATCACCCGCGGACGGGGTGCGACCATTCACCGCTCCGATTGTCCAAACGTTCTGCGCGTCACGGATAAAGAACGGCTTGTCAAAGTCGATTGGGGCACGGAAGAAAAAACATTCCCGATTCCGTTACAAATCAAAGCATACGACCGGCAGGGTTTGATGACCGATATCTCAAACATCATTTCCAGCGAACCGGTGCGTTTGATAGACCTTTCGTTGAGCAATCGTCAAAACCTGGTGGTGATCAATCTTGTGCTGGAGATCAGTGGTATCAGCCAACTAAGCCGCTTATTGGTGCGTCTGGAGAATTTACCGAATGTCATCCAGGCAATTCGCGTCCGACCAGGTTGACAAAGCCTTTCCTTTACGGTTGTTTAAGACTAAGGTAAAATGCCATCCGAAATTAGCTTTCTCGTCATAAGGAGATTTTGATGCCAAAAATTCGCTGCCATTATCTTGATTGTCTTTTTCTGGATGACCGCTATTGTTCTGCCGCAGCTATCGAACTGAACCCTGATACTGGCTGTCAGACCTATACTCCCGATGAGGAAGCAGAACTCGAAAACTGGGACGAGGAAGAAGAACTGGACGATTGGGAAGCCATGGGCACCCCGGATGACCTCAACGCAGAGTGGGACAAAGACGATGACGACGATGATGACCTTGATGATGAGGACGACTCTTTCTAGGTGATTACCTGGGCAGTCCTGCTGCTCATGCGCCAAGAATGCAGCTTTGAAAGTGAAAGGCTTTTATGGATAACTTACAGCCAATGATCGCGTTGAACGTGTACCTGCTGCCTGAATTTCGTCAGGAAATTCTCAGTAAGCTTGTCTCTGGCTTGCCCGCGCTGCCGGATGAGATTCGGCGGGAAGTTTTGCCAGCCATACGCGAGGAAGTAAAAATCAGCGGATTTCGCAATCCCTTTAGCGCGCCGCAAGCCGTGCTTATCCGTCGCATGGAATCAGTGTTTCTCAAGAATTCCCGTTTCGTAAAAACGATTATGAAAGCCTGGGCTTCCATGCAACAAGCTTCCGACCCAGCGCTCAGCACTGTCATCCGTTCGCTGGGGTTCCAGGTGAATGACCAGGTCCCGGATTATCCGGACCCCGAAAACGCGTTTTTGGTTGGCTGGCCTGAAGGCTTGAGTTATCAGAAACTGGCTGATCTCGTCCTGGCTCAGGATCCGAAAACGACAGCCAGCACCGACACTTTGGCTTTACTCACAGTCTGGCAGACAGGGTGTTTGCCCGACCCAATCTCAGCCGGCGAACCCGCCTGAGCTGCTCAATTTCTGGAGTGAAAATGGAAGAGAAACATTCAGGATCCACCACCATCGCACCAACCGTGCTAAACACAATTGCCCGCCTGACCTCCCTGGCTACCCCGGGCGTCACGGCGATGGCGCCGACTTTCCCCGGCGCAGTCCGCAGTGGACGCGCTGATACTGAAGGCGTAAAGATTGCTGTCAAAGATTCTGTCATCTATGTGGATGTTTATGTTGTCATTAACGGCGCGGAAAACGTGCGCGTTGTAGCCGAAGCGGTTCAACAGCGGGTAACCAGGGCGATTTCTGAGATGGTTGGCATGGAAGTTGCTTCTGTAAATGTACATGTTACCGATATTGAACTTGAAGCTTAGGCGTTTATGAAATCCCGAACCAGGGCGCGCGTTGCTGCCCTGCAAACCCTTTATGAAGTCGACCTGACCGATCACCTGTTGGGCAGCGTCCTTGCGGACCGAGGCATTGATAATGACCTGGACGAAGCGCAATATGATTTTGCGCGATTGATCGCCCAGGGAGTCTTTGAGAACCGCGAGCGACTGGACCAATTAATTGCGGCGCACGCACCAGAATGGCCGCTGGACCAGGTGGCTGTCATCGACCGAAATATTCTGCGGATCGCGCTCTGGGAAGTTGCCTTTTATCGCAAAACGCCATTAAAAGTCGGCATCAACGAAGCAGTGGAGCTTGCGAAATCTTTCGGAACCGATAGCTCCCCGCGTTTTATCAATGGAGTATTGGGCAGCCTGGCTGAAAATTTTGACGCGCTGCTGAAATCCATTCCAAAGTAAAGGTGGCAGTATGCGGCAAAAGACGCTTAAAACGCTCATCGTAACCCTCCTCACCGCTACCGTTTTAAGCCTGACTGCCGGGTGCGCCCTGAATATCTTGCCGCGCGGCGCCGGCACGCCAGCGGCTGAGCAGGAATTTCCCTCGAAAGTCCAAGCTCCAGAACTGGTTCCGGTTGTCTTTACGGTCGACCTGCGCCAGAGCTATTCCCCGGAGACCATCCTCGCCCTCAACGTATTGGATGAAGTGACTGGTCTTGATTACAACATTACGCGTTATGAGTTAACGCTGCTTTCTGAGAATAAATACAGCGGGACGCTGCTTTTGCCGTTGGGCGCGGTGGTTAAATATCGTTATCAGAGCACTTTCCCGATTGACCAACCGGAAGCCGCAGCCGACGGCTCAAAGGTAGTCTATAGAATCGCCGTGGTATCCCCAAACCTGCAAGTTTCTGACAGCATTTCCGGCTGGCCGGAGCTTCCATTTCCGGGCTCTACCGGAAAGCTGACCGGCATCGTCTCCGATAAACAAACCCAGAAGCCTTTGGCTGATTGCCTGGTTTCTGTTGCGGGTTACCTCACCTTCACCGATATGACCGGGCGCTTTTTCTTTGACCATGTCCCTGAAGGCGTTCATACACTCTCAGTTTTAGCGCTGGACGGGAAATATCAGGCATTCCAACAGCAAGCAAATGTCATACCGGAGCTCTCGACGCCAGCTGTCATTGCGCTTAGCTCCTCGCCGGAAGTGACGGTGAAATTTGTGGTGAGCTTGCCGGATGAAGCCCTTGGGGCGCCGCTGCGTATGGCTGGCAATCTCTATCAGCTTGGGAATGTCTACAGCCAGCTCGACACAGGGCAGAGTACATTAGCGGCGCGCATGCCGCTGCTCACCCGCATGGACGACGGCCGCTATACCATTTCGCTCAAACTGCACGCGGGCAACGACCTGGTTTATAAGTACACACTTGGCGATGGACTCTTAAACGCGGAGCGCGGCGAGGAACAGCAGCTTGTTTTACGGCGCTTCATCGTCCCGGACAAAGACGTGACGGTCGTGGACACTGTCGCAACCTGGCAGCAGGAAAGCGCTAACCCGGTGACCATTCAGGTGAGTGTACCGGAAACTACGCCAGCAAGCGATTCCATCTCCATCCAATTTCTGCTCAAGGATGTCTGGCGTCAGCCTATCCCAATGTGGCCGGTCCGCGCTAATGAGTGGATGTTCCTGCTCTTTCCCGATTCAGAGGAAACAGACTCCATGCGATACCGGATTTGTCGCAACGACCAGTGCGAGCTGGCATATGACGAGGGCAGTTATTCTGGCCCGATTCTGGTCGGTCGGGAACCCATCAACGCCTACGCGGTCTCCCGCTGGCATTTGTGGGAGGGACCAGCCTCGCCGACCCTGGCAGCAGGCACAACCAATACGGGCGGGCAATTATTTGGTGTGGAATTCACCCCCGCCTATCAAGCGTCAGATTTGAATCGGTACCGCAATGTATTTTCAGAATTAAAGCAAATAGGCGTGAATTGGGTCGTCTTCTCGCCATCCTGGCAGGTGACGGACCTGGACGCGCTTCCCTACCTGGATCCTAACCCCGCCGGCGGCATGATGGTCATGGACCTGGTTCAGCTTATCCAGCTTGCCAAAGAACAGGGGCTCGCAACGGGCCTGTACCCCAAACTGAATTTCTCTCAGGACGCAGCTTCCTGGTGGAAATCCAGCCAGCGAAACGCCCTTTGGTGGCAGCAGTGGTATCAGGAATACGATCATTTTATTATGAGCTATGCGCAATTGGCGGCTAATTCAGAGGTAGACCACTTCATCCTGGGCGGTCCTGAAGTCAGCCCAGGCTTACCCGGTGCTCTGCTTACCACCGCCACCAATTCGGGCACCCCTAAGACTTCTGAGAAAATTTGGACCGAACTTCTGCTCAAAATCAACACCTACTACCAGGGAGAAGTTCTGTGGACATCTTTGGTTGAAAATCAGGCGATCCCTCTGTACAGTTTTTTCTCTGAGGTGGACGGCTTTTATATCCAGCTTCAGTTTCCCTCTGAGAGCTATACCTATTACGACGCTGAAACCGCGGCTGGGTTCATTGACGGCGCCTTAGCGGAATTCCGCGATGAAGTCGATGCGCCGGTATACGTCGGCCTGAACGCCCCATCTGCCTCCGCCGAAAGTTTCAGTTGTGTGGCAGCTGACTGCCTGAAAAGCCCTCTGCAAGGGAATTGCTCCACGCAGGATGTGGACCTGGAGCGCCAGAATTATTTCTATCAATCATACTGGCCTGCTTTACGGACAAATGGTTGGATTAAAGGCGCGGTAACAAGAGGCTTTTATCCGATTGTGATGCTGCAGGATTGTTCCTCATCCGTTTATGGAAAACCCGCGCTCGAAACGATCCTGAGATAGCACGAAGAACAAATGAAAGGGAATGGATAGTGAAACCCGACGAAGCGTACAGCGAGAAAACATTGCACTCTGAGCTTGCCAAACTTGGGATTCCCCAACCTGGCGCGCTGCGTTTTAACCCCAGCCGGGCGGAAATCATCGAGGAGGCGCTGAAGAACGGCGAAGGTCGTCTTTCCGCCAACGGGGCATTCATTGTGGATACTTCCCCTTACACGGGCAGATCTCCCAACGACAAGTACCTGGTGCATAACGGCGATCCAGATTTATGGTTTGCGTCAGGTACCCAGGCTATGGAGCCAAAGAAGTACGAAGCCCTCAAAGCCAAAGTGATGGCTTATCTTCAGAATCGTACGCTTTTCGTGCGCGATGTTACCGCAGGCGCCGACCCTGCCCAGAAAGCGCGTTTGCGCGTCATCACAGACCAGGCCTGGCAAAATCTGGCAGCCGCCAACATGTTTATCCCTTCTACAGAACAAACCCCGTTCGTGGACCCCGACCTGACGATTATTGCTGCTACAGGTTTTGCTGGCAATCCAGAGCTGGATGGACTACGTTCGCCGACTTTTGTCATCATGAATTTTGACGAAAAAATTGTCCTCATTGGCAACACTTCTTACGCGGGTGAAATTAAAAAATCGGTTTTCACCTACATGAATTATGTTCTCCCCAAACGCGGCATCCTCTCTCTGCACTGTTCCGCCAACAAAGGCAGCCAAAGCGAGACCGCCTTGTTCTTTGGGCTTAGCGGCACCGGTAAGACTACCCTCTCTTCCGATCCTGAACGCGTCTTGATTGGCGATGATGAACACGGCTGGGGCGAGGACGGCATCTTCAACTTTGAGGGCGGTTGCTATGCCAAAACCATCCGCATAAATCCTGAATTTGAACCACTGGTTTGGTCCGCGATTAACCGCTTTGGCGCTTTGATTGAAAATGTACCGCTCGACGCCAACCGCGTACCGGATTTTGACAGCAGCGAGATTACAGAAAATACCCGCGCCGCTTATCCTCTGCACTATATCCCCAACTACGAGCCTTCCGGCATGGGCAGGCACCCCGACCACATCTTCTTCCTGACCGCTGACGCGTTTGGCGTTCTCCCGCCGCTCGCCAGGCTTGATACAGACCAGGCGCTGTACTATTTCCTGAGCGGATATACCTCCAAACTGGCCGGGACGGAAAGAGGATTGGGTGAAAAGCCAGAAGCGACTTTCTCAACCTGTTTTGGCGCGCCGTTTTTGCCGCTCAAGCCCGCCATTTATGCCCACTTGCTGGCGAAAAAGCTGGAAAAACATCACACCAAGGTCTGGCTGCTGAATACCGGCTGGTCTGGTGGGGGTTTTGGCGTTGGTAAGCGCATCGCCCTCCCGCTCACCCGCGCAATGATCAGTGCGGTGCTCAACGGCAGCCTGAACGAAGCGGCTACCCACGTGCATCCTATCTTCAGGGTTTCAATTCCGGATGAGCTTGCCGGCGTGCCCCGGAATGTGCTGGACCCCGAACAATCCTGGGCGGACCAGCAGGCTTACGTGCGTGAAGCGCTGGCGTTGGCTGAAAAGTTTGCTGAAAACTTCAAAAAATATACGGCGTCGGTGCCGGATAGCGTCGCGGCATCCGGACCCATTCAGCCGTAACCGAACGGAACAAAGGAGACCTCATGGAAAAATTCATCATTCGCGGGGGAAAACCATTATCCGGCACAATGCGCCCTTCTGGCAACAAAAATGCCGCCCTGCCTTTGATGGCTGCCTGCTTGTTAACTGAGGAGCCGGTGATTCTTCACAACCTGCCGGATATCACCGACACGCGCACCATGCGCCGTCTGCTCGAAAGCCTCGGGGTGAAAATCCGACAACTTGGGGACAGCTCTTCATACGAGCTGCATGCCAAAGAAGTGCATCCTTCCGACCTCGATCCTGATATCTGCCGCCAGATCAGAGCCTCAATTCTTTTGGCGGGCCCAATGCTTGCCCGCTCTGGCGGCCTGACGCTGCCGCCTCCCGGCGGTGACGTTATCGGCCGGCGGCGCGTGGACACGCACATCCTCGCGCTTAGCAAGTTGGGAGCGACTTTCTCCTATAACGGAGTGTTCAAGTTCTCCGCCTCTAAACTAACCGGCGTGGATATCCTGCTGGATGAAGCCAGCGTGACTGCGACTGAGAACGCCATCATGGCAGCTGTCAAGGCTGATGGTCGCACGATCCTGCGCAACGCCGCCTCCGAACCGCATATTCAGGAGCTTTGCCATTTTCTCAACATCCTTGGAGCGGATATTAAAAATATCGGCTCGAACACGCTCGTGATTGACGGCGTAAAGGAACTGGGCGGCGGTGAGTTCACCGTCGGCCCGGATTATCTTGAGGTCATTAGCTTTGTAGGCGCTGCGGTGGTTACACATGGCGAGATTCGCATCAAAGATGCCGGCGTGGAACACCTGGGCATGATTAAGCTGGTTTTTCGCCGCCTGGGCGTGGATTTTGATTTCGTTGGCAATGACATCCTGGTTGGAGCCAATCAGCGTCTGGTGATTGAACCGGATCTCGGCAATGCCATCCCGGAGATCAGCGTGATGCCATGGCCGGCATTTCCTACGGACTTGATGAGCATCGCGATCGTGATTGCCACGCAGTCCACCGGCAGCATCCTATTCCACGACTGGATGTACCCCAGCCGCATGTTCTTTACCGATAAACTTGTGTCTATGGGCGCGCAGATTGTCTTGTGCGACCCGCACCGCTGTATTGTTCAGGGACCTACCCGACTGAACGGAGAAAAGCTGGATAGCCCCGATATCCGGGCGGGTATCGCGTTGGTTCTGGCGGCTCTTTCCGCAAACGGAACGTCAACTATACGCAATATCACCCAAATCGAAAGAGGCTACGAGCGCATCGACCAGAAGTTGGCCGCCCTGGGCGCTGACATAACCCGGGAAATTTCCTGAGCGAACTTTAAACCAAAAACAGAGGGCGCGCGCCCTCTGTTTCCTTAATTCCAAAGTTTATTTGGGCTGGCTGTTGTTCACCACATCCAGGAATTGATTGACAACTTCCCGCAGCATTGGTTCGGGGACCGCGCCTACCTGGCGGTGCACAAGTTTGCCGTTGGCAATCATCAGCATCGTCGGGATGCCTTCCACGTGGTATTTGCTGGCCCATTCCTGGTTTTCGTCGGTGTCCACTTTCGCGACAATGAGTTTATCGGCGTAATCTTTGGCAATTTTTTCAAGGATTGGAGCGACCATGCGGCATGGCCCGCACCAGGTCGCCCAAAAATCCACGATTACCGGGATTGGGGATTCCAGGACCGTTTTTTGAAAGGCGGCATCGGTTACATTGATTGGTTCACTGATCATGATAATTCTCCTAAGTTAATGAATATACTTTAGTGTACCCGCAACGAATAAAAGATGTATATAAACATTATTCAAACTAACTCCACCCCAATTTGGCGAAAAGCAGCGGTCCAAGAATAATTAACCCGACCACGATAGCGATTACGGCAGCGCTCAACACCGCAGCCGCGCCGACATCCTTGGCAATTCTGGCCAGCGGGTGGCGCTCCGGGCTGGCAATATCCAAAATAGCTTCTAATGCGGTGTTGAGAAATTCCGCGATCCACACGATACCTATTACGAGCAAGATGATTGCCCATTCATAACGTGATAACCCCAACCAGATCCCGGCGCCGATCACCAGCGCGGTAGCCGCCATGTGAATCCAGGCGTTCTTCTGAGTGCGCAGGACGTATCCCCAGCCGTTAAACGCAAATTTGAACGAATAAAATCGAGAAACGACAAAATTTCTGAAGGCAGTAAAAATCTTTGTCATCGGACCTGCACAATAGTTCAAGTTAACTATACCCGAAAATTACCTTCCTGAGGGTGTTGAAAAACAAGTTTCAAATTGACCTTTTCCGCCGATTGTGATTCAATTAAACCATCACACAATCCCAGGAGGGCACAATGGAACAGAAACGTTAT
>JBCFBH010000099.1:0-3868 GCA_038562595.1 Anaerolineaceae bacterium | reverse complement strand
TTCACCCCTTTCAGCCGTGCCTGGAAAGCGCTGCCGATGCCTTCAGCCAGCAGCAGCCAGCCCCTTTCGCTGCCCGCACTTCCCGCGCTCCCTTCCGCGGAACTGCCGGACCAGCCTGCCCCTGCCAATTACCCGGCTGGCGATAAAGAAGCTCGAAGCCGCCTGGATGCCTTCCTGGACGGACCAATTTACGAATACAAGAACCAGCGGGACCGCATGGACCTGGAAGGCAGCTCCGCGCTCTCCCCTTATCTGCGCTTCGGCATGCTTTCCGCCGGGCAGGCAGCGCGGGCAGCCCGCGGGGCGTCAGCCGACGCGCGTGACGAAAATTCCCGCGCAGGAGCGGAAACCTGGCTGAACGAACTCATCTGGCGCGATTTTTACCTCTCCATTCTGTACCACTTTCCGCGCGTGCTCACGGAAGCCTTCGTCCCGGCGGGGAACAAGGTCCGCTGGCGCCAAGCCCCACAGGACCTGGCGTCCTGGCAGTGCGGGCGCACAGGCTATCCGGTGGTGGATGCCGGTATGCGCCAGCTGGCGAGCACAGGCTGGATGCACAACCGCGCCCGCATGATTTCAGCTTCCTTCCTGGTCAGGCATCTGCTGATTAACTGGCAGGAGGGGGAGGCGTGGTTCATGCGGCAGTTGGTCGACGGTGACCCGGCGTCCAATAACGGCGGCTGGCAGTGGACGGCGGGCACAGGCACGGATGCCGCGCCGTATTTCCGGGTGTTCAACCCCATCCTGCAGGGGCTCAAGTTTGACCCGCAGGGCGATTACGTGCGCCGCTGGGTGCCGGAACTGGCGGGCGTGAGCGACCGCTACATCCACACGCCCTGGGAAATGCCCGCGGAGATGGAGGGGGCTGCTGGCTGCCGTGTCGGCGTGGATTATCCGCTGCCGATTGTGGAGCACAAGTTGGCGCGCGAGCGCGCATTGGCAGCATACCAGCAGGCTTTCCGCCGCTGACAGGCCCTTTCTCAGCGGATATCGGACGAACCTTGCTTCTTATTCCCCCATATTCGCTGGTTTGTGCTACAATCCATACTATTCAAAGATTGAATAGGAAGGATTATTGTGTCTCCAAGAGCCGCGCTGCCCCTCCACCTTGAATACGCCCTGCTGGGTTTAATCCGCCACAAAGACCAGTACGGTTACGACATTCTTCAAAACTGGGATAAAAACCTGGGGGTTATCTGGAAAGTAAAGCCGGGCAGGCTGTACGCCGCGCTGAAAAAGCTCGAACAACGCGGTTTGCTCTCCGCGCGGCTTGAAAGCGGCGAAAACGCGCCCGCCCGCAAGGTGTTCGCGCTCACCCCGCAAGGCGAATCTTCCTTTTCGCGCTGGCTGCGGTCGCCCGTTTCCTCCCCGCGTGAATTTCGGCAGGAATGGTTCGCCAAGCTATTTTTCTTCTCAGAATTGAACCCGGAAGAGCGCGGCGCCCTCTACGCGGAGCAAATCCAAAGCGCGCAGCGTTGGTTGCAGGCACAGGAAGAGCTAAACCTGACTGGCTCGCCTTTCGAGGGGCAGGTGCGGAACTTCCGGCAAAAGCAAATTCAAAGTATCCTGGATTTCTTAAACGACACACAGAATCAACAAATTTAGAGGAGCTTTCATGAAACGATTTGGCACTATTTTTCTTCTGCTTACCCTGCTCTTATCAGCCTGTTCTCAAGCCGTCCAGACACAGGCGCCCCAGCAAGCAGCCCCGATTGCACTAATAGACGCGTTAGGCCGCGAAGTGAAGCTGGAAAAACTTCCCCAGCGCATCGCGGTAACGGGCAGAGCCTCGCTGATGATCCTGGACGCGCTGTACCTTTTCCCGGAAGCCAAAGAGCGCGTCGTCGCGTTTGAGGACGCAGTTCAGGGAGACTTGAATTTCATCGAGCTCCTGGACCCAAAGTATCCTGAAAAAGCTTTTCTGAAGCGCGATGCCGGCGTGGAGCAGTTCGTCACTGCCGAACCGGATTTGGTGATTATGAAGAGCTCACAGGCCGAGAAGTTCGGCGCCCCCATCGAAGCGTTGAATATTCCGGTTGTGTATCTCGATTTTGAGACCCCTGAGCAGTACACGCGCGACCTGACACTTATCGGTCAGATTCTTGGCAACCCGGACCGCGCCCAAGAGCTAAACCGGGCTTATCAGAACGCGGTGGATGAAATTAACCAAAAAGTACCCGTTTCAGCTTCCAGGCCGGGTGTACTGGTGCTGCAGTATGACAGCGCAGACGGCGCGGTCGCGTTCAAGGTTCCGCCAGCGAGCTGGATGCAGACCTTGCTGGTGCAAATGGCAGGCGGCAGTCCGCTCTGGCTGGATGCGAATGCTGGCGCGGGCTGGGCGCAGGTAAGCATCGAGCAGGTAGCAGCCTGGGATCCCGACGTCGTCCTGGTCATTGCTTACGCGGAAGACCCAAGCGCTGTGACCGCAACGCTAAAGCAGGACCCGCAATGGCAGCAGCTGCGCGCGGTGAAGGACGGCAAATTGTACGGCTTCCCCAAGGATGTCTACAGCTGGGACCAGCCCGATACCCGCTGGCTGCTGGGCCTCCAGTGGCTGGCAGCCCGCTTACACCCGGAGGTCTTTAGTCAGGTGGATCTGGAACAGACCGCAAGGGACTTTTATCAATTCGCCTATGAAATTGATGCCGCCACGTATGACGCGAACTTGCTTCCCATCACCCAGGGTGACCTGCGTTGAATGAAGATGAATCGCTCCTAAAAACAGACCCTGGCAAAGCCCGGAAAAATTGGATCTGGGCTTTGTTCGTGGTTGGTTTTTTACTCCTGTTGGTGCTGTCCGTTTTTTTGGGGCGCTATCCGCAGGTGGGCTTGCTGCGCATTAGCCAACTGCGGGAAAACCTGCTCGCGCAGCTGTTGGTGGTGAACGTGCGCCTGCCGAGGCTGCTGACAGCCGCGCTGCTGGGCATGGTGCTGGCAGCTTCCGGGACGGTTTTTCAGATGATATTTGCCAATCCCCTGGTCGAGCCCGGCTTTCTGGGCGTTTCTCAGGGAGCGGCTTTTGGCGCGGCGCTGGCGATTGTCTTCTTTTCGGCTTCTGCGGCGGCAGTTCAGGGGATGGCGGCGCTTTTCGCGTTCGCGGGCTTGGGTTTCTCGTACCTGCTCGCGCGGCGCATTCGTGTGGGGAGCTGGCTGCTGCGTCTGGTGTTGGCGGGGATCGCTGTTTCCGCGCTCTTTTCCGCCGGGCTCGGAATTGTTAAATATTTGGCTGACCCGCTGCGCCAGCTGCCAGAAATCACCTTTTGGATGCTGGGTGGGCTCGCGGGCATCACCTGGGATAAATTTTGGTCGGTGCTGCCAGCCTGCCTGTTGGGTCTGACGCTCATTTTTGCCTTTCGCTGGCGCCTGAACCTGTTGGCGCTGGATGAGACCACGGCATTTTCGCTTGGCGCGGCGCCCCGGCGCGAAAGGTTAGTGATGATGATCGCGGCGGTTCTGGCAACTTCGGCGATTATCTCCGTTGCGGGCATGGTCGGGTGGATTGGATTAATTATTCCGCACATTGCCCGGCGCCTGGTTGGTTCGGATACGCGCCGGAATCTGCCCGCGGCTATCCTGCTGGGCGGGGCGTTCGGGGTGATTTGTGACGACCTGGCGCGCATGCTGATGGCCGGGGAAATCCCGCTGGGCATCCTCACTTCGCTGCTTGGCTCGGCTATTTTCATCCTTCTCATGGCGCGGGGCATGGGGAGGAGGGTGCACGCATGAGCGCCGACCTGTTGAAATTTGAACACGTGGCCTTCGGTTACACCCGAACCAAGCATGTTTTCACCGACCTTAATTATCAACTGCGGCGCGGTACGCTCACGGTTATCCTTGGGCCGAATGGAATCGGCAAGACGACGCTGCT
>JBCFBH010000007.1:11247-42025 GCA_038562595.1 Anaerolineaceae bacterium | reverse complement strand
TGTCAAAATCTCCTGACAGAAAGTGAACTAAATGGAATCGACACCTAAGAAAAATCGGATTTTGGTGGTAGATGATGAAAAGGGATTGGTCAAAATTATCCGGCTCAATCTCGAGCACGATGGTTTTGAGGTTTTTGAAGCCAATAATGGCGCGCAGGCCATGGACAGATTGCGCGCGATATTGCCGGACCTGGTGCTGCTGGATGTGATGATGCCTGATGTGGACGGCTTTCAAGTGCTGCGCATGATCCGTGAGGTCGGCAGCACGCCCGTAATCATGCTTACTGCGAAAGGCGAAGAAAATGACAAGGTACGCGGCCTGGAATTAGGCGCCGATGATTACGTCACCAAACCTTTCAGCCCGCGGGAACTGACCAGCCGTATCCGCGCGGTGTTGCGGCGCGGGAGCTTTTCCGACCAGACAGAGACCGGTAAAATTGACGTGGACGGACGCCTGCAAATTGACTTTGACCGGCACGAAGTATGGGTGGACGGGGAACTGGTGCAGCTGCGCCCCACCGAATACCGCCTGCTTTACCACCTCGTGAAAAATGCCGGATGGGTGCTCACCCACGACCAGATCTTGAGCAAGGTGTGGGGCTACGAGTACGAGGACGAACCCCATTACGTGCGCCTGTATATCAACTATCTTCGCAAGAAAATCGAAAAAGACCCCGCTAATCCGCGCTACATCCTGACGGAAAGGGGCGTGGGGTACCGTTTCGTGGATTACCGTCGCGAGAACCTGTCGGAGAAAGCTGATTGAGGGCAGCCTGGGTGCAGGTTCCTGGAAAAATGACCAAATCAAACCTTACGCGGCATCCACTGCCTGGATGGCGCGTTTTCTTTAAAGATTCTTCCCGGGCGCGCAAAAAACGTATGTATAATAAAGGTATTCACACTGCAATTGTATTCATCCACATGTTTTTTCCTTGCAATTGTGTCCGTTTCTTTTTCAGGAGAGGCTGCTATGGCAAAACATAATGGGAAATCAGAAGAAAAGGGGAAAGACAGGAAATCCGCGAAGGAAAAGCAGGAAGTCGCCCCCGTCCAAGAGTCTGCGCCTTCCAAAGCTCAGCGCAAGCTTTCCACAAAAGAATACGAAAAGGAACTGATAAAGCTGCAGGTGGAGCTGGTGAAGATGCAGGGCTGGATCAAGGAAAAGGGGCTTAAGGTGGTTGTCCTGTTTGAAGGTCGGGACGCGGCTGGCAAGGGCGGAACCATCAAGCGCATTACCGAAAAGCTGAACCCCCGCATCGTGCGCATTGTCGCCCTGGCGACGCCTACCGAGCGTGAGAAATCACAGTGGTATTTTCAACGCTATGTGCAGCATTTGCCGGCAGCTGGAGAGATGGTGCTTTTTGACCGCAGCTGGTACAACCGCGCTGGCGTGGAACGCGTGATGGGCTTTTGCACTGAAGAAGAGGTCCGCGAATTCTTCCGCTCAGTGCCTGAGTTTGAGAATATGCTCATTCGCTCGGGGATAATTCTAATCAAGTACTGGTTCTCCGTCAGCAACGAAGAACAGGAACGACGTTTCCAGGCGCGCATCAACGATATCACCCGACGCTGGAAGCTGAGCCCGATGGATTTGGCTTCCCGCACAAAATGGGTGGAATACTCGAAAGCCAAGGACGAGATGTTCCGCTATACCGACACCAAGCAGTCGCCCTGGTATGTGGTCAACTCGGATGATAAGGAATTAGCACGCCTGAGCTGCATCAGCCACCTGCTTTCCAAGGTCCCGTATGAGGACCTGACCCCGGAACCGATTTCGCTGCCTCCCCGGCAGGCGGATGATAATTATGTGCGCCCGCCGATGAACACGCAAACCTTTGTGCCGGAATATCAGCTGACGGAGAAAGTAAAGGCTTAGCCCGCCCCGGGAAGACTGATTCCGGGCTGGCCTGCCAGACGGAATACCGCGACCGCGTTCGCGGTGCTGGCTTCGCCTAAACCGGCGCTGCTGATATTGTGCAGCGCCGCGATTGTTTCCGCGATGAGGGGGATATAAGCGGGTTCGTTGCGTTTACCTCTGTGCGGGTGCGGGGTGAGGAAAGGCGCGTCCGTTTCCAACAGAATGTTACCGAGAGGCAGCTGCTTTACGACCTGCCGCCTCTCCTGCGCGTTCTGATAGGTGACAGGACCCCCAATGCCAAAACAAAAGCCAAGCTCCGCCAAAGCCAGCGCGTCTTCCGCGCTGCCGCTGTAGGCGTGCATCACCCCAGGCCGCTGCTTGATGAGGTTCGCGGCTGGCAGCGCGCTTTGCCAGTCGCGCAGGATTGGAATCAGGTCCTGTGAGGCATCGCGGTCGTGGATGATGACCGGCAGTTCCAGGCGGGCGGCCAATTCCAGCTGCCAGAGAAAAGCGCGGCGCTGTTGGGCAGGGGGGCTGTAGTCCCGGTAATAATCCAGGCCGATTTCCCCGATGGCTACCACGCCGGGCGAATGCGCCAGTGCTTCCAGGCGGGTGATGTGTTCCAACTCGCAGTCGGCGCTGTAGTTGGGGTGGATGCCAAGCGCCGCGAAGATATAGCCCGGGTAGTCCCCGGTTAACCGCAGCACAGCTCCCGCTGAGGGCAGGTCCACGCCCGGGTTGACGAGAAACGCCAGGCTGGCCTGTTTGGCCCGCTGGACCACCTCCGCGCGGTCGGCGTCGTACGCGTCAAAATCAAGGTGGCAGTGGGTATCAGTGAACATTGTGGTCCCTTCCGGCAGAAATTATACCCTCTCGTGCCGGGATGCTGAAAATTGGAGGCGTACCAAGGCTTGTTCCAGGGGTGAAAGCGGCGTCAGTCGTGCCGAAAGACAGAGGCAATTGACGAGGGAATGGAAAAGACCCTTAACCCCCCTGTAGCCACGATCCCCAACGGGAAAGGCGTTACGAGCATAACGCCAGGCAGCTCGCGTGCCAGTTAGTTCGCCATCGCGAGGAACGCGGTGACTTGGCGCTGCCCGAAGGGCACCAAGTCTGCCGTTCACTCTTTTCCATCCGCATGCCAACAAAAAAGCAGACTGCCGCGCCCCCTTCAGCCTTTTTGAGATTAAGGGTATGTCGATAACGGGGGCTCGCAGTGAGAGACAGCCCGGACTTTGGCTGTTGGCTTGCTTGCTGTAGGCTGAGCTGTCGCGCTCATTGGCCATAGCCGCGCTGGCAGCCCGCTTCGCGTTCGTTTTCTTCCCGCCTTTCGCAATTGTGTTAAAATCTAAAAGTTAACAATACCGACTTGGGTAGGCGGTCTACGCAGAATATCTGTGAAAATTTTATGCCGTAGTACGCATTCCCGCGAGGATAGGCATGATTCTTTCTGTTATTCTATATGGTTTCCTGTTCGCTACGCTGATGGCAGCTTTGTTTCACCTTTGGCGCGATGGCGGACTGGGTAAGTTAATTCTCTATCTGCTTGCCAGTTGGGCAGGTTTTTGGCTGGCGCACCTGGCAGCCAATGAATTGAACCTGCATTTCCTGGATGTGGGCGAGCTTCATCTGGGCCCCGGGCTGTTGGGTTCCCTCGTTTTCCTCTTCCTCGCGCATTGGTTCAGCCAGATTGGTAAACCCGCATGAGCGCTCTCGCTCAGGAGGGAGACCTGGTCCAGCTGCAGGGCGGCGGCTACAAGAGCCATATCCTGCGGCTGAAAGCCGGCGAGCTGCTCCAAACGCACCGCGGCGTGATCCGGCACGATGCCGTGATTGGTCAACCCTGGGGGGCGCGCCTGCAATCGCACACCGGCAGCCCGTTTTATCTGTTGCAACCCGGGCTGGCGGATCTCATCCGCGAGACAAAGCGCACAACCCAAATCCTTTATCCAAAAGATATCGGCTACATTCTGCTGGTGATGGGCGTAGGCCCCGGCAAGCGGGTTCTGGAAGCGGGGACGGGTTCAGGGGGGCTCACCACCGCGTTCGCGTCTATGGTGGGTGAAACAGGCAAGGTGGTATCTTACGAACGGAAACCGGAAGTGCAGGCGCTGGCGCGCTCCAACCTCAGCCGCCTTGGCTTTGAGACCCGGGTCGACTTCAAGTTGGGGGATGCCGAGGATGGCTTTGCCGAACGCGACGTGGACGCTCTCTTCCTTGATTTACCAAACCCTTACGATTATATCGGGCAGGCGAAAGCCAGCCTGAAAGGCGGCGGCTATCTGGGCATCCTCGTGCCGACCGTCAACCAGGTATCGCGCTGCCTGCAAACGCTTAAGCACCAGCAATTTGCCTTTGTGGAGGTCTGCGAAATCCTGCTGCGTTACTTCAAGACAGACTGGGAAAGGCTGCGCCCGACAGATCGGATGGTCGCGCACACCGGTTTCCTGATTTTTGGTCGTTCCGTATTTGAAACCAGTGATGAGCTCTTTGACGGGGAGGTCAGCGAGCCGGCGTGAAGGAATTCGTGATTGCACCGGACGAGCTGGCGCGTAAGCTGGCCCAAATGCGCGCTGAACCGCGCGCTGAATATGAAGCCGACGGCAGCTTTGACCCCAAGGATTATAAACCGGCCGCTGTGCTGGTGCCCCTGCTCTGGTATGAAGGGGAATGGCACCTGCTCTTTACACGCAGAAGCAGCAGCCTGATGAACCACGGTGGTCAGGTCTCCTTTCCCGGCGGGAGCTGGGATGTGGAAGACGAGGACCTGATCGCGACAGCGCTGCGTGAAGCGTGGGAAGAAGTTGGCTTGCGCCCGGAGGAGGTGCGGGTGTTGGGCGATATGTCCGCGATTGGCATCATCACGCATTTCCTGGTCACGCCTGTTATCGGCGTCATTCCCTGGCCGTATCCTTTGCGCCTGGAAGAAGCGGAAGTCGCGCGGGCGTTCATTGTGCCGCTTTCCTGGCTGGCGGACCCTGTCAACTGCTACACCAGCACCCGCGTTTACGAGAGTAAAACGTATGAGATTATCTACTACCAACTCTATGACGGTGAAAAAATCTGGGGAGCCACCGCGCAGATGACCCAGGAATTCCTCAAACTGATTAAATAAACAAGGCTGCCAAAAGCAGCCTTGTTGTTAGTTAATAGCAGCCGCGAATTACTCGGCTTCTTCTTTCTTGCCTTTTTCGACCACTTCCGGTTCTTCCACTGCTTCGCCTTCAGCGGCGGGTTCTTGCTGCGCGTAGCTTACAGAAACGATAACCTCTTCCGGGTCGGTCAGGACCGTGATCTTATCGCCGAGCTTGAGGTCGGCCACGGTGATGCTGTCATCAATACTCATCAGACCGCTGATGTCCACTTCGATTTTCGCGGGCAGGTCTTTCGGGAGACATTCGATTTCGAGTTCGTAGAGGTTGTGCAAAATGACGAAATCCCCAAGCTTGGAAACCGGAGCTTCGCCGGTGAGGCCAACTGCGACGGTCGTTCTCAGGGTTTCCGTCAGGGAGACTGCCAAAAAGTCGACGTGGACCAGGCGTCCGTAGATTGGATCGCGCTGGCGGTCGCGCACGATAACCGCGTAGGTCTGACCATCAACATCGATGGTGACCAGGCTGGAGGAGGAAAGCTTACTCAGTTTGAGCGAAGTTTCGTGCGCGTTCATCTGGATTGGGAAGGCTTCCAGGTGGCGGCCGTAAATGACGCCCGGAAGGATGCCGGAACGGCGCAGGGCCTGGACCTTTTTGCCTATGACGGTTCTTTTTTCTGCTTTGATGATTACTTCTTCTTGTGCCATGATATTTTTTCCTTTTCGGCGCCTCTGACCCCACGCGGGGCTGCCCTCGCCCTGTTAGTTACCGGACGAATTTCCGGCGACTGAGAATTTTAAGCGGTTTCAAATTGAGAGTCAAGGTTTTGAATGGGTTCAGGTAATATTGGCGGGGCTATCCGGATGTTTAATCGGGTTCAGTTCGTGCTATAGTGTAAATAAGTATTCACCCGGTTAATTCCAGAGGTCTGCTATGAATAAAAAATACATTAGCGCCAAACCCTGACTTTAATAGGAGCGATATTTGTCTTTCTGCCGATTGTGCTGCCTTTCTTTTTTGCGGTCGCTTCGTTCTTCGAAATCAGACAATTTAATGTTTATTATCTAATCCCTGCTCCGCTCGCGCCAGAGGCTTTTTTGGGCGGCTTGCTGCTCCTGGCGGCCTGCCTGCTCGCGAAGAAAGAACGCAAGTTCATCCTTTGGTCGTTTGGGTTGGCTGTGTTTTTCCTGGTGCTTAGTCAGCTGCTGGCTATCTTCCTGGTGCTGGCGGACGGTTGGGTTGGGGAAGGGACCTGGCAGATGTACCTGGTAGTGGTTATGTTAGTGCTGTACTGGGTGTTCCTGGCATTGTTGGAGGTGGGCGCTTTCCGCCTGGGGAGCGCGCTGCGCACGCCCGCGGAAGAAATTCTGACTTAAAAAAATCGGAGCTCACACGAGCTCCGATTTTGTCTACAGGCGCGGGGGATATCAGGCGGCGGGGGCGTCTTTGTCGTTCGGGGCGCTTTTTTCGGTCAGACTCTTTAGTATTTCTGCTCTCAGATTTTCAATTTCGTCACTGCGCTGTCTCTGTGCCTCAGCGCTCACTTCCAGGTTCAGCTTGTCCGAAAGCAGCAGGGTCAGCAGCCCTTCCATGATGCTGCTGCCGCTGGCGCCGCCTTCGGCACCGCCTCCGCCAACCACCACTCTCGGCACCACGTCCACGCGGGACTGCTGCACAGCTTCCGCGAAACGGTTCATCACCTGCTGGGTCACCTGGAACTGCGGCCCTCCGTACGCGGCGACCTGTTCTTCGGTGGCGATCGCCTGGGCGATGCCGGTGCGGGCGATTTTCTCGGCTTCCGCTTCAGCCAGCGCACGGATTTGGGCGGCTTGCTGAACGGCGCGGGCGTAGTCGGCTTTACCCTGGTTGGAAAGTACCGTAATGCTCACCTCTGATTCGGTGATGTTGCGCTGCTGTTCGGCGCGGGCCTGGGCTTCGCGCAGTTCGCGTTCCTTCTGCGCAGCGATTTGCTGACGCTGGAAGGTCTCTATCTGTTCCACGGCAATCTGGCGGGAGCGCAGTTGGTTGAGGATGATTTCCATATTCTTATCCTCGCCGCTGGTGGTGGGGGTGCCAATCAGCACTTCCTCCAATTCCAGGTTGTAATGCAGGAATTTGTCCTTCATCTCCTGGCTGGACAGGCGCTGAATTTCGTTGCGCTCATGAATCAGCTCAATCAGAGTGCGCATCTGGCCGATGTTCTTGAAGTAGGCGGAAACCATCGGGTCGAGCGTCTGCTCAACCAGTTTTTTCACGTCGCCAAAGCGCTGCACCACCAACGGAGCTTTCTGGTAGTCGATGTGAATGACAACTGAAAGCGGCAAAGAAGGCTCAAAGGCGTCTTTGGTGATGAGCGAGACCTCGGAGAGGTTTTCGTCCAGGTTGTGAGAGCCGACTTCGGACTTAATCCATTTGAGGATGATGTTGGTGGTCGGAACCAGCACCACTTTGCCGGCATAGGTATTAAAGGCGTATTTGCCCGGCAAAAGCGGTTCGCTCCACACGCCGCGGCTGCCTTTGCTGACCAACTCGCCGTGGCGGTAATCCAGCCCGGAGAGGTCTTCGCTGACCTTGCCGGTGTAGGAGACCACCACGCCCACAAAACCAACTTCGATGATGGTTTTGTGAATCATTTCCACCGTGGCGAACAGGCGGTTCAGGTAGTAAGTGCCTTCCACCAGCACTTGCAGCTGCCGCCCGCGCAGGCCTGAGGCGGCGATGAAGCGGTCGGGCATCTGGAAATTGTTGTGATAGGTTGCGCTGTCGTTGTAATCCGAGCCCACAATCGGCGCGATAATCTCTCCGGAGGGCAGGGAAGGTCCGTCGTGCACGGTTACGATGCCGATCATGTCGTCCTGGTCTTTGATCACGACCGGGGAGAAGCCTTTGCGCTCTTTGATGACCGAGGTCATGTTCTCGATTACCATCTGGTCGTCGCGGCTGAGGGCAAGGTAGTAGACGCGTTCTTCGGTGATGACCACAAACTGCGCCAGGTTGATGGCGTAGGTGCCTTCACGCAGGATTTGACGTTGGGGACCGCGCTGACCGCCGTCTGTCAGGAAGTGGGTCACATCCTGGTAGTTGTTGGCGGTCGTATTGGAAGCCAACACCTGCATCGCGCTCAGCGGTTCGCCGTCGCGCGCGAAAACGTAGCCAATTTTGCCCTGGGCGATGGTCACCAGTGGGGCGATGTGAACCCGGTATTGGATGGGCATCAGGAAGTGCAGGCCGCCGCGCAGCACATTGGGCTGGTAGCCCGCTTCGCCGTGCAGGGCGATGAAGCCGGATTTGAGAGAGCGGCGCCCGAAGCGCTTTTCCACGATTCCGATGCGGTTGTTGGGGATGAAGCGGATGCCAGAAAGCAAAGTTAGCGCCGCAAGCACGCCCACGACGATAAGTAAATTCGTGAGGAATGACATTTGAACTCCTTTGGAGTTTCGTGAATATTGGAAACTGCAAAAGTATACTTCTTTGCAGGCTGAAATACCATAGAAAATATAGGCTTTGGTGGGCGGGAGGATGTGGATGGATGGGGTCTGCTTGCGTGCCAGTTCGTTTGTCATGGCTTGCTTGCGAAGCGATACTCACAGGGTACTTTATCTACCTGCCAGTTCGCTATCGTGAGGAGTGCGGAAACGTGGCGATGCCCGAAGGGCAGCGTGTCCGCCCTAATTCGTCGCACTGAGCGCGGGGCTGTTGCGAACCGCCTTTAGTTTGTCATCCTGAGCAAAGCGAAGGATCTGTTCTTTGGCAAACAGGCGGACTCCACAAGGGACGCTTCGCAGTGCCGCACCCCCTTCCGTGTTTTCAATGGTCACCTTCCACCAACAGCGGGGCTCGCAGCGTGGCGACCTCCCAATGGGCACAATGTAGCCCTGTTTTTCACTTGGGAGATTGCTTCGGTCGCTGCCGCTCCATCGCAATGACGAAACTTGTGTTGTTCGTCAGACTTAGCGCAGCGAAGGATCTGCTCCTCAGCAGACAGGCAGACTCCACAAGGGACGCTTCGCAGTGCCGCGCCTCCTTCCGTGGTTTCTAAGCTCACCTTCCACCAACAGCGGGGCTCGCAGTGATTTGGCGGTACCCAAAGGGTAGTATGTTTCACATTCCTATCGTCGTCGCGCAGCGTGGTGACCTCCCAATGGGCACAATGTAGCCCTGTTTTTCACCTGGGAGATTGCTTCAGTCGCTGCCGCTCCATCGCAATGACGAAACTTGTGTTGTTCGTCAGACTTAGCGCAGCAAAGGATCTGCTCCTCAGCAGACAGGCGGACTCCACAAGGGACGCTTCGCAGTGCCGCGCCTCCTTCTGTCTGCTCAAGGCTCCAGTCGTTCCAGCAGCAGGGGCTCGCAGTGATGGACGGGTAGCGGCCAGCGGGTACCTTTATCTGCAGCACACTTGCAGCCTCCTGGGGTGGTAAGGGACTACCCTCATCCGGCCTGCGGCTACCTTCCCCAAAAAGGAGAAGGCCATCCTATCCGGCCTGCGGCCACCTTCCTCCTGAGGAAAGAAGGGCATCAATCATCAAAGTGCTACCGGCGTATAATCAAGGAAATCAGTTTCACACAACAAAAGGAGCCAATATGTGCGGACGCTTTAGCATGGCAATCGATTCGGATGACCTCCAGACCGCCCTGGCCCTGGGTCAAATGCCGGACGATTGGAAGCGGCGCTACAACATCGCCCCTTCGCAGCCCGTCGCCGCAGTGCGCGACCCGGAAGCGCGGCAGGTGGAATGGCTGCGCTGGGGCTTGGTGCCCTTCTGGGCCAAAGACCCCGCCATCGGCAACAGCCTCATCAACGCGCGCTCCGAGTCTGTGTTTGAAAAGCCTTCCTTCAAGTACGCCTTCCGCAAACGCCGCTGCCTGATTTTAGCGGATGGTTTTTACGAATGGCAGAAAACCGGCGCCTCCGGGAAAGGCTCCCGCCCGTTCTACTTCTCTATGCGCACGGGCGAGCCCTTTGCTTTCGCCGGGTTGTGGGAACGCTGGCAACCCAAGGACCAACCAGGCGAGGCGCTGACCACCTGCACCATCATCACCACCGCCGCGAATGAAACAGTCTCTCCAATGCACGAACGAATGCCTGTCATCCTGCGCAAAGAAACGATGTGGGATTGGCTTTTGGAGAGCAGTGAGGCCGCGCTGATCTCCATGCTGCAGCCGGCGCCGGCGGATTGGCTGCGTGTCTGGGAGGTGAGCCGCGCGGTCAATGATGTGCGACAGGATGACCCAGTGTGCGCAGAGCCGCTTTCAAACAACCCGGTCTAATTCGCTTACCCAGCGAAGGATCTAAGTCACCACTCAGAGTGCTGACAGCTCACGCCTGGTTGAATATTTATCAAAATTATTAAAATTACTAAGCATGTGGACGGCCAAAACAGGAAAATTCAAGTAAAATATAGCTCTCATCCAGAAAATAAAGGAACGCAAGCATGAACCAGCACAAGTTAGCCAGTGGATTCGTAGCATTACTGCTTCTGCTGCTGGCTGCCTGCCAGGCCGCGCCGACAGCAACGCAAGCCCCCGCGCCGGTGGAAAGCTCCACGCCCGCCGTGCCAACGCAGTCTCCAACCCCACAAGCCGCCCAACCGGATGTCGCTTCAGGCTGGTGGAACGAGGTGGTTTTCTACGAAATCTTCGTGCGCTCTTTCAAGGACAGCGACGGCGACGGCATCGGCGATTTTCAGGGAATCATCCAGCAGCTGGATTACCTGAACGACGGCGACCCGGCCACGACAAACGACCTGGGTGTCGGCGCATTGTGGTTGATGCCCATCAACCCCTCGCCCTCCTACCACGGCTATGATGTGACGGATTACAAGGCGGTCAACCCGGACTACGGTACGCTGGATGACTTCACGCAGCTCCTGGAAGCCTGCCACGAGCGCGGAATCCGGGTGATTATGGATTTCGTGGTGAACCACAGCTCCAGCCAGCACCCCTGGTTCCAGGCGGCGCTTGCCGGGGACCCGAAGTATAAGGATTATTACGTCTGGTCTGATTCCGACCCCAGCTCTCTGGGGCCGTGGGGGCAGCGCGCCTGGTACCGCGCGTCGAACGGAAAGTTCTACTATGCTGTCTTCTGGGACCAGATGCCGGACCTGAATTATCATAACCCGGCTGTCACCAAAGAAATCCAGGACGCCAGCGCTTTCTGGCTGGACCTGGGCGTGGACGGCTTCAGGGTGGACGCGGCGCGCTACCTGTTCGAAGAGGGCGTGGCGCTGCAGGACACCAAGGGCACTATCCAGTGGTTCCAGGACTGGCGCGCGTTTTACAAGCCTCTCAAGCCCCGGGCGTATACCGTCGGGGAGGTCTGGACGGACCTGCAGATTACCGCGAAATACGCCAACCCCAGGGGGCTGGACAGCCTGTTCATGTTCGACCTGGCGGAGGATATCAGAGGCGCGGCGTATTCCGGCGACGCGTCCATGGCGCTCAAGTCGTACCTGGATGTGCTGGGATACTTCCCCGACCTGCAATTCAGCACCTTCCTGTCCAATCACGACCAGCAGCGGGTGATGTCTTACTTTGGTAAAGAGAGCAAAGCCAGGGTCGCGGCATTTATCTACCTGACCGGTCCCGGCACCCCCTTTGTATACTACGGCGAGGAAATCGGGATGACAGGCAGCAAGCCGGACGAAAACCTGCGCACGCCCATGCAGTGGAGCGGGGAGCCCAACGCCGGCTTCACCAGCGGCATACCCTGGGAAGCGGTGAACAAAGGCTGGGAAGAGACCAATGTTGAGACCGAGGCAGCCAACCCCGCATCCATCCTGAATTGGTACAGAGGCTTGATTCAACTGCGAAACCAACACCCGGCCCTGCGCAGCGGTGTCTATCTGCCGCTGACTTCCAGCTGCAAGCGTGTTTACGCGGTGCTGCGCCAGGAGGGCGAGGACATTTTACTGACGATTGCCAGCACGGGCATCCCCAGCTCGGAGAATTGCACCATCGCCATAGAGGGCAGCCCGCTCTCGGGCGCCTACCGAGCCGAAACTCTGTGGGGAGAGCCTTTGTTCAATGAAATCAGCTTCGGAGCGGATGGGTCTTTGCAGGATTTCTTATTGGCTCCGGTAATGAACGGCGGACAGACCTTAATCGTGCGCCTGAGCCAACCCTGAGAAGCTGTGCGCTGGTGGGTTATAGCCGCTGGCGCGCGCGAAGCGAGGGGTTGATGCAGCAGCAACAGCCGCCTATCCTGCGCGAAAGAGCAGCCTGACTTGCTGAGTAGCAAAAGGAAACAACGCTCGTAAAGAACCCCTTCTCAGACCTGGACGCGCGTTGCTGAGAAAGAAAAATGGTAAGGAGAACAAAGCGGAACGGATAATGCCAGACCGACTTTTGGTGGAGTAACCGATGAATCAGAATGAATTTTACCTTGCAGATAAAGCCCGCGAAAGCGTGGAACTTAGCCTTCCAGATGGGCGGATTATTACAGGCAGGCGCGGCGCCGCGCTGATGGAATTCCTGCGCGTCCTGGAAAGTTCACAGGAAGCCATGATTGTCGGCGCGATTGTGGACGGAAACCTGCGCGAGCTCACCTTCCCCATCCTGCGGGACGCGGTGGTCACACCCCTGACCCTCAGCGACGCGGACGGCGCGCGCATTTACCGTCGTTCGCTTACTTTCCTGATGGAAGCCGCTTTCAAGCAGTGCTTCCCTGGCGGCGTGCTGACGATTGACCATTCAGTTTCCTCCGGCGGGTATTTCTGCCAGGTGGAAGGCGTGCCCGATTTCTCCAAGGCGGGTTTGAACAGACTGGAAGCCGCCATGCGCGAACTGGTGCGCCAGGACGTGGCTTTTGTGCGCGAGACTGTTCCGCTGCAGGAAGCGATTGATTACTTTGTGAGCGCTGGTGAAGACGATAAGGTGCGGCTGCTGAAATACCGCAAGCGCAACGATCTGGTGCTTTACCGCGTGGGTGAAACCCGGGATTACCATCACGGTTATATGGTGCCGTCCTCCGGCTACCTCAAGTGGTTTGGGTTGGAGATGTTGAACGGGGCGTTTATCCTGCGCTTTCCGCGCCGTCATGCGCCCTCAGAACTGCTGCCGATGACCAGTTACCCAACCCTTTTGAAAACCTTCCGCGATTACGGCGACCTGCTGAAAAAGCTCGGCATCCCCTCCGTTGGCGCTCTGAACGACACTATCCAGGCGGGGCATATTGATGAGGTCATCCTGGTTTCGGAAGCCCTGCACGAGATGCAGATATCCGAAATCGCAGAAGCAATTGACAAGCGCAAGGACAACGTCGGCGTCATCCTGATTGCCGGACCTTCTTCCTCGGGCAAGACGACCTTCTCGAAGCGCCTCAGCATTCAGCTTTTAGCGCGCGGCATCACGCCGTTCGCGATGGAAATGGACAATTTCTTCGTGGACCGCGACAAAACCCCACTGGGTAAGGACGGCAAACCGGATTTTGAATCGCTGAGCGCGCTTAATCTTGGGAGGCTCTACTCGGATGTGCGCGACCTGATGGCTGGAAAAGCAGTGCGGCTGCCCCGCTTCGATTTTATCAGCGGGAAGAGCCTGGAAGGCGAGCTGGCAAAACTGAACAAGGGCGATATCATCATTCTTGAGGGCATCCACGGGCTAAACCCGGGTTTGATGCCGGACCTTAAACGCGAGAACACCTTCCGCATCTATGTTTCGTGCCTGACGCAGCTGAACCTGGACCGGCACAACCGCATCTCGACCACTGACACACGCATGCTGCGGCGCATCTTGCGCGACGCGCGCGACCGCGGTTATTCCGCGCTCGATACCATCCAGCGCTGGGAGTCCGTGCGTCAGGGCGAGAAGGTTCAAATCTTCCCCTACCAGGAGCATGCCGACGCGATTTTTAATTCCGCGCTGGCGTATGAGCTGACCACCCTCAAGCCGCTGGTGGAACCGCTGCTGCGCCAGGTGCCGTTTGGCACGCCGGAATACATCGAAGCCAAACGGCTGCTCAAATTTCTGGAATGGTTCCTGCCGACCGGCAGCGAATACGTCCCGGGCAACTCGATTCTGCGGGAATTCATCGGCGGGTCCATCCTGACCGAATTCTCCCTGTGGAAAAAGTAGGCAGGCTTTTTTCAGGCGCTTCAAAAAACATAAAGAAAAAGCCCCGACCGTTGTGGTCGGGGCGTTTGTTTTGTTTCGAGGTTTTAGATGCAGCGCCGGACCATGCGCGCCAGGCGTTCCACGCCGGTGCGGATGGTTTCCGGATTGCAAGCGGAAAAGTTCAGGCGCATGGTGTTCATCGGGCCGCCGTTGGGGTAGAAGGGCTCGCCCGGGACGTAGGCAACTTTTTCTTCCACCGCGATGGGGAAGAGTTGGGTGGTATTGCAGCCTTCCGGCAGCCGCAGCCACAGGAACAGCCCGCCTTGCGGTCGGGTCCAGGTGGTACCTTCGGGCATGAAGTCCTCGAAAGCCTGCAGCATTGCGTCGCGCCGTTCCTTGTACACTGTGCGCAGGGTCGTGATGTGGTCTTTCATCCACTCGCCCTGCAGCAGCTCGTAGGCTACGTACTGGTCAAAGGTGGAGCACTGCAGGTCAGCGCCTTGCTTCGCTTGCACCATTTTCTTGATGACCTCATTCGGCGCGATGACCCAGCCAATGCGCAGACCGGGCGCGAGGATCTTCGATACGGTGCTGGTATAAATCACATTGCCGCGGTAGGTGAGGTTGGCTTTATCGCGCAGCGCATCGTCCATGACGACCACAGGTGGAAGGTGTTCCCCTTCAAAGCGCAGCTGCCCGTAGGGATCATCCTCGACAATCGGGACGCAGTAGCGGTCCGCAAGTTCCACCAGTTTCCGGCGGCGCTCCAGGGAAATAGTAACGCCAGTCGGATTCTGGAAGTTCGGCAGCACGTACATAAACTTGATGTGGCTGCCGATGACCTTTGCCAGGTCGTCGGTGCAGAGCCCGTCATCGTCGGAAACCACAGTCTCGTACACCGCGCCGTAAGCGTTCCAGGCCTGCAGCGCGCCCAGATAGGTGGGGGATTCGGTCAGGACGCGGTCACCGCGGTTGATGAAGATGCGTCCGATGAAATCAAGCGCTTGCTGTGAGCCGGTGGTGATGAGGACATTATCTGCGCTGACCTTGATGCCGTACCGGGAGACATTGGCCGCGACGATTTCCCGCAGAGGAGCGTAGCCTTCAGTCTGGCTGTATTGCAGGGCTTTGGCTCCGTTTTCGGTGAGCACTTTGTCACAGGCTTCCTTGACCCTGTCCAGCGGAAACAGCTCCGCTGCCGGGAATCCGCCGCCAAAGGAAATGACATCCGGCTGAGCGGTGACCTTCAACAACTCACGGATGAACGAGCTGGTCATCCCAGCTGTGCGGTGAGCGTATCGATGGTCCCATGATGTATGCATATTGTTTCACTCTCCTTTTTTTTTTACTGAACTTTAGACTTTCAGAAATCTGCTGATAATGGTCGCGGCTCCGGGCAGGACAACCTTATCGCCGATGGTGAGTTCGGCAGGGGTTTTTTGCGCTTTGTCCGGCGCGCTTTGATAAATCAGAATGGTATTACCTTCCTGGGCTGCTTTCAGTTCCACGTATGCCTGACCAGTGAAGTAGCCCTGTTGGTCCAGCGCGCAGCTGGTCACTTTCCCGACCACTTTGCCCTTCTCGTCCACCACGGGGTCGCCGTGGTGCGCCAGGCGGACGCCCTTATCATTGAAACGGAAGCGTACCACCACGCCAGAGCGCATGCGTTCCCGTTCGCGGAAAGCCGACCGTCCGACAAACCAGGTGGTGTTCATCTTGACATAAGGCAGGAAGCCAGCTTCGCTGACGCCGAGGCTAAAATCCCCGCCCATTTCGTGCCCATAAAGCGGCAGACCGGCTTCAGTGCGCAGCGAGTCGCGCGCGCCAAGGCCGCAGGGTTTGAGGCCGAACGGTTCGCCCACGCGCAGGAGCGCGTTCCAGAGGCGCACGGCGTTATCGGGATGCACAAAGAGCTCGAACGCCATGCGCTCACCGGTATAGCCGGTGCGGGAAACAACCACGTCCATGCCGTCTACCACGGCTTCGCATAGTTGTGTGCGGTTCAAGCGCATGATTTTGCGGGCTTCAGCGGGCTCCGTCAGCGCGAGCAAAATATCGCGGCTGAGCGGTCCCTGCAGGGCGACGTCCACGCGCATGTCCGCGCCTTCGGCCGGGTTCTTGAGATTGCGCAGGATGGCACGCCGGCCGGGGCAGCGCGCCCAGGGGCGTTCGGGGTCCACCAGCACTTTGCCGTCCCGCACAGCGTTCAGCCAGGCCCAATCTTTGTCCTCGTTGGCGGCGTTGACCACCACCAGGTATTTTTGGGCTGCGCGGCGGTAGACAAGCAGGTCGTCAATCACGTTCGCGTGCGGGTCCAGGAAGTGGGTGTAGAGCGATTCGCCCAGCCGCAGCGATGCGACGTCATTGGCGCAGACTGAATCCAGGAATAAGGCCGCATCCGGACCTTCCGCCTGGAAAACGCCCATGTGGGTGACGTCAAACAGGCCCGCGGCGGTGCGCACAGCGTTGTGCTCCTCGAGGATGGAAGAATACCAGACTGGCATTTCCCAGCCAGCAAACGGCACAATCCTTCCGCCCAGCGCCTGATGCGTTTCGTACAGAACGGTGCGCTTGAGGGGCGGGTTCTCCGCTTCCTCCCAGACGAATTCGGGCAGGGCGGGCTTGTTTACGCTCGCGGGCATGCCCACGAAGTACGGCTTTTCCACGCAAACCGGGTCGTTCTCCGGAGCCGCGCTCACAGGCTTGGCAGGCAGCAAACCAATGGGTCCGGGGATGCGGTGGCACATATCCGGGTCGTACCACACAAAGGCCGTGGAAATGCCAGCCAGCCAGGTGGAGGTCAATCCGCCCTGCGCGGCAGGCACAGTGAGGATGAAGCTGTTCGAGTTTTCGCAGGTCAGCACGCCTTCGACATCACCGAGCGTGGTATGCAGCAAGGTGAGCTGAGACTGCCCGGGGTCCAGCGCTTCGATATCGCTGGTGAGCGTATTGGTAAGGAAAGAACGCACTTTTTCGCCGTAGATTTTAAAGGCGGCATGGGTGCCAGGGTACTGGTCATCAAGGTAGGCGTAGTGGGGCAGGCCCTCGCGCGTCTGAAATTTGTCCATGCTCGCTTTGGAATCCGCCATGTCGCGGAAGCGCATGCTCACCTGCATCATGGTCTCAAAATCCACCTTGGCGCGGGTCTTTTTGCCGTTCTGCGCGCACATAAGATAAGGGGAGGTGGCGCGGAAGAGCCTGGTAATCTGTTCCGCGATGGTTTCAAAGTCTGCTTCCACAAACCCGCGTTGGGTCAGCCAGGTGCTACCGAAGCGCACGCCGCTGGAGGAAAGAGCTGAGCGGTCGCCCGGGATGGTGTTGCGGTTTACAACGATGCCAACCAGGTCCAGGATGCGGGCGGCCAGGTCGCCGTTCAACGGAACGCCTTCCGGTCCGCGGAAGGATTTGCAGTCAATCAGGGTCAGGTGGCTGTCCGTGCCGTTATAAGGCACCCTGACGCCGTTTTTCTGGAAGGCGGCAGCCAACGCGGCGGCGTTTTTCAGGGTTTGCTGCTGCAGCTGCAGGAATTCTTCACTGCGGGCAAGTTCAAAAGTCAGCGCCATAGCGGCGATGGTGTTGATGTGCGGACCGCCCTGCTCGCCGGGGAAGACGCCCTTATCGAACTTCTCGCCCAATTCTTTGTCGTGGGTGATAATCACCGCACCGCGCGGACCGCACAGCGTTTTGTGGGTGGTAAAGGTAACCACATCGGCAATGCCGACCGGTGAGGAGCACACTTTGGCGGCGATAAGCCCCGAGATATGGGACACATCCGCCAGCAGATAGGCGCCGACGCTTTCCGCGATTTGTTTAAATTTATCCCAGTCCGGGATCCAGGGGTAGGAGGAGTAACCCGCCACGATGATTTTGGGTTTGGCTTCGCGCGCCAGATCGGCAATCATGTCGTAATCCAGGCGCTCCGTCTGTGGGTTGACCGTATAGTGGACCGCGTTGTAGAACAAGCCGGAACGGTTCACCGGCGAGCCGTGCGTCAGGTGCCCGCCGTGCAGCAGGTCCATGCCCATAATCGTGTCGCCTGGCTTAATCAGCGCAGTATAAACGGCGTTGTTGGCGGGCGCTCCGGAAAGCGGCTGCACATTCACCCACAAATCTTCCGCTTCCAGGGAATTTGCTGCAAAGAGCTCGGCTGCGCGCCGGCGGGCAAGCGCTTCCACGATGTCCACATACTCCACGCCCTTGTAGTAGCGTAAGTCGCTGTAGCGTCGGTAGGTGCCCAGCTGGCTGGCGTAATCCAAAATTTCTTCCTGGCTCATCGTGCGCGTTTCAGCGCGTGGGTAGCCCTCGGCGTAAATATTTGTGTAGGGAGAGGCAAGCAGTTCCCGCACTGCCAGGGGGGCGCTGCTTTCGCTGGGAATCATAATCAGGCGGCGGGCTTGCCGTTCGCCTTCCAGCGCGGTCAGCTTGTCCAGGCTCAGGTCAAGGTCAGAAAGGTGTTTTTCGAAGAGGAAACCGTTCATGGGAGATCATCCTTGGCATTAAATTAGCCCTTCACGGGCGTTTGGGGAATAACAACAGAAGTTGGTACAGCTAAGCCAATCAGGAACGAGACAGATTGTAAGCGCGCACACAAAGCTGGCCCGAACTGCCTTTTGACCATCCATCCAGAGTGTACCATTATCGTAAGTATACCCTATCTTGCGTCCGAGGAGGTTGATTCTAGGCAGGCTCGACACCGGATTGCCGTGGGAAACGGCAATGCTATAATGTCTTTCTGTGGACCCACTGCGCGAAGAAGCTGAACTGGTGGAAAGGGCTAAAACCGACCCGGAAGCGTTCGGAGAACTGTACGAGAAATACATCGAACGCATCTACAACTATGTGTACTTTCGCGTTGGCAGCGTGCACGACGCAGAGGACCTGACTGCCCGGGTTTTCCTGAAAGCCCTGAATAACCTCGGCCGCTACCGTTCTATGGGTTTGCCGTTTTCCGCCTGGCTCTATCGCATCGCGCACAACCTGATCGCTAACCACCACCGCGACCAAGCCCGTCGGCGTGAAATTCCAATTGAGGACATGTCCATCGTCAATATCCCCGCCAGGCTGCCTGCCATAGACGCCTCGATAGGGCGCGAGCAGGACGCTGAGGCGCTCTGGAGGATGATTAATGACCTCTCCCCGCAAAAAAGAGAGTTGATTCTGCTCAAATTCGTGGAAAAACTAACAAACTCTGAGATTGCTGCGGTGTTAAACAAGAGTGAGAGCGCAATTAAGAGCCTTTACCACCGCACGCTGCTCGAGATGCGGGAACGGATTGACCGAGAGGAATTTTAAGCAGGTGATGAGATGGAGAATGCTGAGGAGACGAGCCTAAGCGAACAAACAAATCTGGACGCTATCGCGAGTGATATTGCCGACCGTCTGAACCCGGTGCGTCCGGATATTTTTTTCCGGTCAGCCTTGAAAGACCGGCTGGAAAGTTCAAAAATTTTCGCCCGGCGGAAAGCAGCGCGCGCCTTGAGCGTTATCTGGTTAATCGCCGCGCTAATGGCGGTGGTGGCGGGGGAACTGATTTACCTGGCAGCCAGCCGTTCATGGCGGCGGGGGAGCCCCGACGCTCAGCTCTGATATTCCTGCAATTTTGCCCGTAAAACTTCATCGCGAGGCTCCATCAACATGGAACCGTCCGGGAAGACAATCGTGGGGACGCGGCGCATGCCCTGGTTTACGCTCTTCACAAATTCCACCGCGCGCGGGCTGGTGTCCAGGTTGTACCACACGTAAGGCACTTGCATTTCACTAAATATACGCTTGGAACGTTTGCAGTCGCTGCACCAATTCACGCCGTAAAAGAGAATCTGATTTTCAGTATTCAAAAGTTAGTCCTTAAGGCGCGACAGGCAGCCCTTTTCACGTGGGCTGCCTGCGCGGATTTGATTAATTTAGTTGGTGAGCGCGGAGCGGGTCCAATCCCCGACCAGCCAGTACTTGAAGTCTTTACCGTTGTTAGTTTCCACCGCGGCGTAAATGGCATAGGCCAGGCAGCCGAGGGGAAGCAAGCTCAGGATCAGCGCGATCGGGATCAGAATCAGTCCGACCAGCACGAGCGAGAGAAGACCAGTGATCAGCCATCCAACTCCGATCAGCAGTGCTCCTCCGAAGAAGAAGACCAACTGAAAGACGACCGCTTGCAGGCTTTGGTAAGCCACGTAGCGGCTCTTGTCCTTGTACACCAGGTAGATAACCAAGGCCGCCGCTGTGCCGAGCAGCCCGGTGAACAGGTTGAGAAAGATCGACAGATGTGCCAGCAGCGCCCATGTGCGTTCTTCTTTTGTGACCGCTTCCGCGGGGTTTGCTGTTACAACGGGTTCCACCACAGGAATCTCTTCCGGGGCGGGAATATCTGATTGTTCTGACATAGTTAACCTACTTTCTGTAATTAAGTTCTCTTTATCATAGTCGCATACCAGCGTCCGTACTCTAGAAAATCTACGGTTTTTGTGGTCTGCGCTCCTAAGCCCACTTCATTTTCTGCAGAAGATTTGTGATGAGCGGGATCTTCACGCGTTCGCCGCGGCTGGCTGCCATGCCCCACCTGATGACCAGAATAAAAGCGGTCACCTCGAGGACCCTTTCCAGCAATCCCCGCTGCAGGAGAGCAATCAGCAGCCAGAAAAGGGTGCCGAAAACAAGCGCTTGCGCCAGGTGGGCTTTGATGAAGGGTCGGCTTCGTTTCTTCTCCTGGATTAGCAGCACGATAGGCACGAGGGGGGAAAAGATGTAGGAAAGCGTCGCCCAAAGGCGGTCGTCCTGGGTGCTTTCGCTTTCGGGGTCAGGTTCATCACTCATGGAAACGCGCTCCAGATTAAGTCTGGGAATTATCATCCATTATAACATGCGAGAAATCCAGCCTTTACCATTGTGCAGGCGTGATACAAGCTTCAAAAAGAGGAAACATGCCAGACCCACTGCGCCGCGCCGAGCGCGATAAGCAGCTGTCCGATGTGGTATGTGGCGATAATCCAGAATCTAACCCGCGGGATGGGTTTCCCTAACCTTTCCGCGGCAATTAGGAAATCTGAAAATAGAAAGAGCAGCGCGCCAACGGCGCTCATCACGGCCGCGCCCAGCGGCCAATCCGGACGAAACAAGCATAACACCGCGGATGCCGCCATCAGCACCAAAACCAGCGCGTAAGGCAGGAATGCTTTGCGCATAGGCTTAAACGCAGGCTTATCTCCGGTTTTTTGGAGGACATATGCGCTCAGCATCGCCAGCAAGGCCAGGGCGCCCGCGCCAATAAGCACAGTCGGGAGGAGCGGAGCCGGGGCAGCCGTGAAACCGTAAATATATGCCAGATGCGCAAAAAAGAAAGCCACCAACCCGGCGGCAAACCAGCGCGGTGAGCGCGGGATAAGAAAGATATCTCCGAGCAGGGAAAGCCCCAGCCCAAGGAGGAAGGGCAGCGCCAGCGGCAGCGCGCCAGTCCAGGCGATAAAAAGGGCGATTATGAAGATCAGTACGAATGGTTTGGTGGCGCAATACAGTTTCAGCTTCGACACCCAGGCCGCGTACCAATTAAGCGCGGCGCAGAGCAGCAAAACAGGCACAAGCACATCGGTCGCCCCGGTCATGGTCAGGATTTCTGGGAGAGCCCCAGTTCCTTCAGGAAAGCCGCATTGTTCTTCCAGTCCTTGCGGAGTTTTACCGTGAGGTCGAGAAACACATTTTGCCCGCTGACAGCTTCAATATCCACGCGAGCGGCGGAACCGATGCGCTTGATCATGTCGCCGTTCTTGCCAATCACAATCGCTTTCTGGGCTTCGCGCTCCACAAAGATGGTGGCTTTCACATACAGCATGCCGTTCTCGCGTTCCGTGTATTCGTCGGTGCGCACGGCGATGCTGTAGGGCACTTCGTCCTCGAGCAGGCTCAGGCAGGCAGCCCGCACCATTTCCGCGGCGATGTCGCGTTCGAAGGTCTCGGTAATCTGGTCAGGCGGGTAGTACTGCGGGCCTTCCGGTAAAAGCTCCCGCACTACGCGCAGCAGGTTCTCGATGCCATTGCCGGTCTGGGCGGAAATGGAGACAGCCCTCACGTCAGGCAGCAGGCTATCGAAGAGCGCCTTGTTGGAAGCCAGGGTCTTGCTGTCCGCCAGGTCGTTCTTGTTCAGCACCAGCAGCACCGGTATATCCCGCTGAACCTCTTGCACCAGCGCCGCCAGACCTTCGTCCAGCCTGTCCGGTTTTTGGGAGGCGTCCGCCAGGAAGAGGATCAGGTCAGCGTCGTGCAGGGCGTATTGGGCTTCTGTGTTGATGAATTGGCTCAACTTGTCTTTTGGTTCGTGCAAGCCGGGGGTATCCACAAAGATAATCTGGGCTTCGTCGGTAGTAAGGATGGCCAGCTGGCGCTTACGCGTCGTCTGTGGTTTGGCGGAAACACCGGCAACCGGCTGCCCGAGCAGACGATTGGTGAGTGTGCTCTTTCCGGCGTTGGGCTTGCCCACGATGGAAACAAAACCGGATTTATGGCCAGGGGGAAGGTCGCTCATGATGTCGCTCCTGTGTGGATTGGTTTGATTGTTTTTTCATCGACGACGGGCCAGCCCTCGTGCTGCAGAAGCCAGGCTTTGGTGCGGATGCCGTCGGGCGCGGCGAAGCCGCGCAGAGCGCCGTCTGAACCGATGACGCGGTGGCAGGGAATGAACAGCAGCAGCGGGTTGCGCGCCAGCGCGGAACCTACCGCGCGGCTGGCGCCCGGAGAGGCGATGCTCCCGGCAAGCTGCGCGTAAGTGCGCGTCTCTCCCCAGGGAATTTCGGCGCAGGCGATTAACACCCGGGTCTGGAAAGGGGCAAGCCCGCTCAGGTTTAGCGGAACCGAAAAGGAATGCCGTGCCCCCTGGAAATACTCACCCAGCTGTTCGACAGCTGCTTTCAGCAAGTCCGTGTTTGGGTGGGCGGCAGATAATTCCTCAGCCATCCGCAGCTCCGGGCTGCCGAGAAAAGCACAGCGGCGCAAGCCCTCCGGGCTGGACTGCAGGTAAAGTATTCCAGCAGGCGTTCTCAGGTTCATTACGGAAAAGTCGGATGCGCGCGCCATCAGTAGTTGGATACCATATCAATGTTACCGCGTTCGCGCGCGATGGTATCAAAACGCTTAAAAACCAAAGCGGCCAGGACGGCGTATGCCAGGGCGAACCCGAGCAAGATCAGGATGAGACGTCCATCGGAAACATTGGTGTACATCGGATAAGCTCGGCCAATTTCAGGAACCAAGGCTCTTCTGATGAGCGCCAGCCAATAGCTGATGGGAAGCGCGCTGCCAATCCACTGCAGCGGAGCGGGCAGCACGTTGAGCGGGAATACCGCGCCTGAAAAGATGAGCAAGCCAGCCCCGAGGCTCTCCCCCAGCGACCAGGCGTTATTCTTGATAATCAGCGTCCAGCCGCCAAGAACGATGCCCAGGCTGATCATTGCCAGCAGACCAAGCAAAAACGCCAATGTAAACAGTCCCCAGTTTATTTCGGAAAAGACGATGGGCATTTTTAGGAAGAACGCCCCGAACAGAATGGTGATCAGCACGGAAAACGCGGCTACCAGGATGCTGCCGAGGCTGCGCCCAATCAGATAAACTGGCACACGAATGGGGGCAATATAGACGTACTTGAGCGTGCGGTAGTGCTCGCGGTCATCCAAAATACCAAAGGAGACGCCCTGGATGGCAGCCCCGACCAGAATAAAGAACGCGTTGCCGATGTACATATTCACAAAATCCGGCTGGCTGAATTCTCCGCCGCGAATGACCAGGTACATCACAATCAGAATTGCCGCCGTGGAAATAGGGCGGATAATGGAGTAAATCGCGAAGATGAACGGGTCTGTCCAGTTCGACTCGATTTTCCATCCCAACCAGGCGCTGGCGCGCATGGTCTGCGCAGCGCTTGTTTTTGAAAGAAAGGTTCGGGATTGCTGTGGACTGTTCATTGCTTCATCCCAATCTATCCGTGATTTTTCCGTACCGTATCGCCAGCTTCTCCATCCAGCGGAGCGTGAAAAACGCGCCAACCAGGTAGACCACTGAAAGGAAAGCCAGCACCCACAGCTCAACTTCGACTGTCAGAAATCCCAGGAGCGCTCCGGAAGGGAAAACAAGTTGGCGAATGGCATCCATGCCGAGCGTGAGGGGGATGATGGAAGCAGCGGCAGCTACCCAAAAACTAAAGACTCTAACCGGAAAGTAAAAACCGGAAAACAACATCACCGGCGCTTGCAGTAAATTCGCGGTGTGCCATGCCTCCCGGTTGAATAGTAAAAACAGGGAAGAAAGCATCATGCCCAATCCGTACAACGCGACCATGGTGAGCACGAAAACTAAAAACAGCGTCCAAAAGCTGGTCACGACGTAGCTTACCTGGAAGAGCAGGTTGCCGACAACCAGAATGACCAGCGCGCGAATGGTGGTCGAAAACAGCCCGCCGCTGGCCATCCCCAAAAGGACGGCCATCATGGAGGCTGGTGAGATAACGTAGAGCGCGAGGTTGCCATTTTCTTTTTCCCAATAAAGCTGGCTGGACATCGCCCACAGAATGTTCAGCCAATAAGCGGTCATCGCGCTGCCGAGAACCACGAAACCGATATATTCCTCCGGCGCATTGAGAGCACGGTAAATGTAGACATACGCAACCATGCTCAGGAATGGGAGGAAAATATCGAAGAACAGCCAGGCAGGGTCGCGCTGGGTCCCGATGACGCGCGGGTATGCTCTGCCAATCACGCTCTGCAGAAAGAGCCGCGCGCCGCTGCTGCGGGAGACTTTAGATTGCAGCGCCATTTTCGACATCCTTCATGGATTTGCCCACCAGGCTGATAAAGACATCTTCCAGGGTAGCCTCCCGTTTGTGGAGGGTGGTAATCTGGCTGCCTTTGGCGCTCAGAAAGCTGATGAGGCTCGCGAGCACGCTGTCATCCGAGAGGACCAATTCCATTAGCGCGCCGCCTTCAATTTGCCTGAGCGTGCCCTGGCGGAAACCGGTAATTCCTTTGAGATCTTCGAAATCGGTTTCGTCCAGCGCGCTTACCTGGATAGAAAAGACGGCTTCGCTGCTCAGGCTTTGCTTTAGGGCTTGCGGTGTATCACAAGCCAGGATTTTGCCCTGGTTGATGATTGCCACACGGTCGCACATCTCTTCGGCTTCAACCATATAGTGCGTGGTCAGCAACAGCGTACGGGTCGGGTCGTCGTTCACCCACTGCCGCACGAAATTGCGCACGTCGCGCGCCGCGGAGACGTCCAAACCGAGCGTGGGTTCATCAAGGAAAAGCACAGTCGGGTCGGTCATAAAGCCGCGCACGATGTTCATTTTCTGACGTAAACCGGTGCTCAGGTTGCTGCTCTTGGTGTTGGCGCGGTCTTCCAGACCGACGATTTTCAGCAATTCCATAATGCGCGCGTTGGCTTGCTTGGTGGGGATGCCGTAGAATTGCGTGAACATCCACAGGTTTTCGCGCACGGTTAGCAGCCCGTATCCGGAGGTTTCTCCACCGGATACCATGTTGATTTGCCGCCGGATTTCTTCCGGCTGACGGGCAACGTCCAGGTTGTTCACGCGCGCGCTGCCGCTGCTGGGAGCCAGCAGCGTGGTCAGCACCTTGATTAAGGTGGTTTTACCCGCGCCGTTGGGTCCGAGCAGCCCAAAAAGCTCGCCTTGATTAACGGTCAGGTTCACGTTGTCGAGCGCCACCAGGGTGTGCGCTGCTTCTTTGCGGGTTTTCTTTATTTTATAAATTCGGCTAAGAGCTTCAGTTTCAACGGCAAACATGCAATCCTCAAAATCGTAGGGTAATCGTAGGTTAAGCGTCAAGCAGTGCAGGGATATATTGTATATGATAATAGTCGAAAGGGCGACTTCTCTTCTTCTTCTCCTCCTTAAACCTAGTGCCGGGGTCGGCGTCCCTGGCACTAGCTGATTCTAAGGGGGTTTTGTTTAAATTTGCTTTTCAACGTGTAGGGCAGGAAGTTTTGGTTTAGAATCCAGGTATCTTATCCTGCTCAGGAGGCATTATGGAAACAAAACGCGCGACTTATCCCATCGATATCGCGGGCGTGCACCGCGAACTAACCCTTTTTGAAGTGAAACCCGGCTTGCGCATTGCCATACTCAATATTCTTGGCGATGTGGAACTGGTGGATGCCTGCGCGAAAGCTCTGGCGGAAAAACTGGCCGGATTATCCTATGATGTCATCCTGACCGCTGAATCCAAGAGCATTCCGATTGCCCACATGCTGGCGGTCGTCACAGGCAAGCCGTATATTGTCCTGCGCAAAGAATGCAAGCCGTACATGGGCGACGCGATCAGAGCGGAGACCCTGTCCATCACCACGGGCAAGCCGCAGAAACTCTATCTGGATGAGAAAGATTGCGCGCTGATAGCGGGTAAGAACGTGCTCATACTGGATGACGTTATCAGCACGGGCTCCACCTTGCAAGGCATGCGCCTGATTGTTGAAAAAGCTGGCGCGCGCGTTGCCGGAGAGGCTTCCATCCTCACGGAAGGCGACCGGGCGGAGTGGATGCGCATTATCTCGCTTGGGCACTTGCCTGTTTTCTACGATTAGCCGGCCAACAACACAGCAGACATGCTTATCCGGGTTGGTTTGGAAACTTTCGGAGAGGGGCGCTCACTCGCCTGGGGGCTGGATTTTCCGGGCTGCTTTGCCAACGGAAGCGACGAAGCTGAGGCGATACTGCGCTTCGCCGGAAATCTGCTCGACTTTGAACGCTGGGTTGCCCTGCACATTGACGAGCCCTGGTTTCGTCTGGCAGATGTGGATTTCCGCATTGTCGAGACGTATCAGAGCAGCGCTTTGCCCGGCCAGTGCGAGGCAACGAGCGCGTTTTTTGAGGACGACCTTCGCCCGCTGAGCCGACAGGAAATTGAAAACGCCCTGCATGTATTCCGCTGGCAGCGCGAGGAACTGCTGGCCGGGCTGGAGTTTTTGTCTGTGGGCTTGCCTGGGTTAGAAACCCAGGATTGGTCGGCGGCTCCGGATGCGTTGGAGCGTATCGCCCGGACGGAGCACGCCTATCTGGGAAATCTCATTCAGGGGCTGCCGCCTTACCCGGAGGCGATGGACCCGTTCGAAGCGCTTCAGTTCAGCCGGGAGCTGGTAGAGCGGTCCCTGCCCGGCATGGCGGAGAAAACCCAGGTTGTGGAGAGAAACGGGGAGCGATGGTCTTCGCGCAAGCTGGCGCGCAGGCTGCTGTGGCAGCAGCGCGTTCAGATTGACAACATCAAAGAGCAGCTTGGACTGAAGGGGACTTAAAAGCAAACCAGGCGCCTCACCTGCGCCTGGCTTACTTTCGATCAACATAGTGTTTTGTCACTTCCTGATCCTGATTTGAACAAATTTGAAAGGAGAGAAACAATAAGTGTTCAAATCTGATAGTTATATTAACACGTGTCAATTAAATCTGAATAAATCCGATGTTATCAATTTGTTAACAAGATTTTTTATATTATTAAATCGAGGCTGACGCCGCAGAATTTGCTGGTGAGGGGGCAGTGGAAAACTGAAGCGAAGGGAATCAAACGCTCCAATCACCCCCAGTTTATGCTATCATTACCCATACGCTCATGAAAAAACGCGCCCCGATTTTGCCTTATTTGTTGTTAAATGTCCTCGTTTCCGCGCTTACGGTTGTGCTGGTCTTGTTTCTGTGGCAAAAGCTCGGCGGAGGAAACCTTCCCACATTTGGCCCGCCGAACCCGGAGGAAGAACCTGCTCAAAGCGCCGGGCAGCCTGCCACTGCCGCCCCTGCGCTGCAGCCTGCCGCCGATGCTGAGCTGACGATTGAAGCGGTCGTAGGCGTCGGGAACCGCGACCTGGAATACATCCTGGTTCGCAACCAAAGCGAAACAGCGGTGGACCTGGCCGGCTGGCATATTTCAGGCCCGGGCGGTATGGATTACACGTTCCCGGCGCTGAAACTCAACCAGAACGGGGCAATCCGGCTGTACACCCGTTCAGGCACGGATTCGGTCATCGAACTCTTCTGGAATTCAGCGCAAGCGCTGTGGAAATCCGGGCAGGAAATCGTGCTCTCCGCGCCCGACGGCAGCGCGCAATCCACTTATCTGATACCTTAGGGGAGAATTATGTCTCAAGCTCTTTATCGCACCTGGCGCCCGGCTTCCTGGGATGAAGTCGCGGGGCAGGAACACATCGTTCAGACTCTGCGCAACGCGGTCGTCTCCGACCGCGTCAATCAGGCTTATCTTTTTGCCGGACCGCGCGGAACCGGGAAGACCACCTCCGCCCGCCTGTTGGCAAAGGCGGTCAACTGCCTGGCGGAGAACCCCGCGGACAGGCCGTGCAACGTCTGCGAGAACTGCAAGGCAGTCAACCAGGGGCGTTTTTTGGACCTGATTGAGATTGACGCGGCCTCGAACACCAGCGTGGATGATGTACGCGAGCTGCGGGACACGGTTAATTTCGCGCCCAGCCAGGGCAAGTTCAAAGTCTACATCATTGACGAAGTGCACATGCTCTCCACGTCCGCGTTTAACGCGCTGCTGAAAACCCTGGAAGAGCCACCCAGCCACGTCATTTTCATCCTCGCGACCACGGAAATTCATAAAATCCCCGCCACAGTGCTTTCCCGCTGCCAACGGCATGAGTTTCGGCGGATTCCATTGAACCAGATTGTGGAAAAACTGCGCCTGATTTGCGCGCAGGAAGCCATTCAAATCGACGAGGATGCTTTGAGCCTGATCGCGCGCCAGGCCACCGGAAGCATGCGCGACGCGATTTCATTGGTGGACCAGCTTGCCTCCCTCCAGGGGCATGTGACCCTGGCTGCCGCGCAAGACATCCTGGGTACGGCTACCAGCCAGAGCGTCATTGACCTGGTGCAGGCTGTGCAGCAGAGGGACAGCGCGCGCGGTCTGGAATTGATTCACGGCGCGCTGGACGGCGGCGCTGACCCGCGCCAATTTGCCCGGCAGGTCGTGGATTATTTGCGTTCCCTGCTGGTGGTGAAGCTGAACGGGGGGAAGGACCTGGAGCTTTTACCGGAAGTGCGGACTGTCGTGAATCAACAGGCGGGCGCGTTCAGCATGGCGGAACTGATTTCCGGGATCACTGAATTCAGCAAAGCTGCCGCCGAACTTAAGGCTAATTGGTACCCGGGATTGGGCCTGGAGCTGGCTTTTGCCCGCTCTGTTTCCACAGCCGAAGTAAGCATGTCGGCAGCCAAGCCGGCGCCCCAGGAACCTATTCGAAAAGCTGCCCCAGCGCCTGAACCAGGCAAGCTGGCGGGTGAGCCCACCAAAGAACGCATACAGGGGGAAAAAGCCGCGGACCCGAAGCCGACTGCGCAAGCTCCGGCAGAGCCCGCGCCCAGAGAAAGCGGCGAACTGAACCTTGAAAACCTGCTGCAGGACTGGGACAATATTAAACGGGACGTGCGCGGGGTCGATCAGGTTGCCAGCGCCCTGTTGAATTCTTCACGGATTATTCGCGTGGAAAACAACACCATCACGCTGGGCTTCAAAAGCGAATTGCTGCGCGATAAGATGAACGAAGAAAAGCCGCTTCGCGCGGTTCGCAGCACCCTGGCCAGGTTTTACCGGAAAGAAGTGATGCTCATTTGCACCGCAGGCCTGCAGGGCGGGGATGAAGAGCACCCGGATATTGTTCCAAACGGTTTGGTGGACATGACCGTGCGCGAATTGGGCGGCAAGGTGCGGAAAAAGACTGTGAACAAAGAAAAGAAGGATTGAGATGGCAAAAGGATACAATGCTGGACCATCCGCCAGATCGGGCGGGAACATGATGGCGCAAATCGCCAAGCTGCAGGAACAAATGGCTGCCGCCCAGGCGGAAATTGCCGAGGCGCAGATTACTGAGACCGCCGGCGGGGGCGCGGTGGCTGTGACCATGACCGGCGACCAGAAGTGCCTGGCTGTGACAATCCAGGAAGACGTTTTGAAGGATGCCGACGCTGAAATGCTGCAGGACTTGCTGCTCATCGCGATCAACAAGGCGCTGGACAGCACCCGCGCGCTTTCCGAGGAGAAGATGGCGCCGTTTGCCAGCCTGTTGGGCGGCATGGGCATGGGAAGGTAAAGCCCTGATGCGCACCCTGCCAGATCCGGTTCAGAACCTGATTGACGCGTTCGCCAGACTGCCGGGAATCGGCCCAAAGACGGCTTCGCGCCTGGCTTTTTACCTGCTGAAGGCGCCGGACGAGAGCTCACTGCAGCTGGCGGAAGCACTGGAACAGCTTAAGTCCCAAACGCAGCACTGCCGCACCTGCTTTAACGTCACCAGCGCCGGGCAGGATCAGTGCGAAATCTGCGCTTCGGACAACCGCGATGAAAGCATCCTGTGCGTGGTGGAAGAGCCGCTGGACGTGCTCGCGATTGAGCGCACCGGCGCGTTTAATGGCAAGTACCACGTGCTGCTGGGGGTGCTTTCGCCAATTGAGGGCATCGGGCCTGACCAAATCAAGATTTTCCCGCTGCTGGAGCGCTTGCAGGACGGCAGCGTGCGCGAGGTGATTATCGCCACAAACCCCAGCATGGAAGGGGACGCGACCGCGCTTTATTTGCAGCAGCGCATCCTGCCGCTGGGGATTAAGGTCAGCCGCTTGGCGCGCGGGCTGCCGGTTGGCGGAGATATTGAGTACGCTGACCAGAACACGCTCTTGAGGGCTTTGGCAGGGCGGCAGAGCATGGAGTAGTTGGTTTAATTTACAGTAGGACCGCGGACCAAGCTCCGCGCCTTTTTTTTCTGTGCTAAATTAAATATTTGC
>JBCFBH010000007.1:0-11237 GCA_038562595.1 Anaerolineaceae bacterium | reverse complement strand
GGTAAGTAGGAAGGTCCGAGCGATGTGTGGAGGCGCCTGGGTGGGGGAAATCAAATTCAGGCTGGATTCATTTCGGGTGGGCGTGGGGAGACCTGCGTTCAGGTGCCTTGCCCGGTCGGGAGACCAGGTAAGAACAAGGCAGCGTACATCCGGAAAGTTAAATTAATATTGAGACAATTCTTATGTCCCCCTTAAGTTGAAGATATTATATAATTAACTCAAGTTTGAACCAATCGGCACGATTTTTCGAACGCTCTAAATAGGAGGTCCTTCCATGATCCGCCGCAAGGTCACTCATCCGGTTCTTTCGCTGGCATTGCTCTTCTCTTTTAGTGCAACAGTATGGCTGTGTGGACAACCCGCACCGGTCCAAGCCTTTATCTCTCAAGGGCTATTCACCCTGCCCGATGCCATCACACAGCAAAAGGTTGTCGCTCCCGATGGCGCCGCCAAGTCCGGTTTTGGGCATTCCGCAGCCCTTTCCGACGATGGCAGCACGGCTCTGATCGGCACCTATTTCATAGAATTTGGCATTTCATACCCGATTGGCCCCGGCATGGTGTACGCCTTCATAAAGAATGAAGATACCTGGTCTTTCCAGCAGCAAATACCCACCCCCCCCATGCCCGATTCCGACCTGTTCGGATTTTCCGTGGCCCTGTCTGCTGATGGTAATACAGCCTTGGTCGGAGCCCAGGGAGGCACAGGGCCAGCAGATACACAGGTTCCCGGCGCAGCCTACGTTTTCATACGCGAGAACGGAACCTGGGAACAACAAGCCGTCTTGACATCAGCAGACCGGGTGGTAGGTGATCATTTTGGCGTCTCGGTTTCCCTTTCCGATGACGGCAACACTGCCCTGATCGGCGCGTACGTGGACGACGTGGGCGAAAACGCCAACCAGGGCTCAGCATATATCTTCAAACGCAGCGGCGTCACCTGGAGCCAGCAGGCGCAGTTGATCGCAATGGACGGCGCAGCGGAAGACTATTTTGGGCGTTCAGTTTCATTAGCAGCAGAAGGAGACACTGCCTTGATCGGCGCCGATTTCAAGCAGATCGGCGATAACACCCGGCAAGGCGCGGCTTATATCTTCATCGAAAACGAAGGCGTGTGGACTCAGCAGGCACGCATTACTGCACAAGACGGCAGTGAATACAACTGGTTCGGCTTTTCTGTCGGGCTTTCATCGGATGGCAGAACCGCCCTGGTGGGCGCTGAGGGGTATGGTGCCGCTTTTGTATTCACGCTTTCCGGAAGCACCTGGAGCCAGCAAACCGTGCTCAACGTGGAAGGAATCACACCTCTTTGGGGCGTACCAGTGGCGCTTTCGCCGGACGGCCGTACAGCTTTGATCGAGGATGGCTACATATTCCAATTTATAGACGGATCGTGGCAAGCCGGCCCAAACCTGCAGCCAGAAGATGGCGGAACTGGTAGCAGTGGGTTTGGCAGCTCGGTTGCGCTTTCGAAAGATGGATCCATAGCCTTGATCGGGGCCAAGAACGCCCAAATTGGTGAGAATATATCACAAGGTGCTGCTTATTTCTTCTCAGGATTTTCGTCGCTTTACCAGGCTTCTGTTTTTCTTCCGCTGATCCTCCGGTAGCGCCCTACCTGTGCGAATATACCCGGTCGACTTCATTTGAGAACAATAAGGGATGCGCGCCGTTCAAACGCTTGTACTGCAGTTGCTGGTAGACTGCGATCAACAGGATGATGTGTATGATTCTCTGAGAGGTACCAGCTTAAGAGCAGCGCCGGTCAGCCTTTGCAGCGAAACCGAACTGTTAGCTCATATTAAAAATTGGACAGATAAATGATTAAGAATTAGGAATAAATTCAAAATCCGCGGCAAATCGCGCAGTGATTCCGGAGCAGATCTTAGTTCTCGCCGGTCTCCTGACGCCAATCCGCTTCGCGGTGGGCACAGGCCGCGCGAGGTTCTTGACCGTAAGGTCTCCAAAGCACTTCAGGCAGGCACAGGGAGGCCTTCGGTCAAATCACTTGCTGGTGTGGACACTGGCAAAAACAAGGCAGCGTATATCCGGAAAGTTCCATTTAAATTGATGCAATGCGCGCGACAGATGCAATGCGCGCGCCGCTTTTGCCGGTCGAAATACAGTATAATTTTCAGTCTGTAAATCCTTCAGACGGAGTTCTTTATGCCTTTAAGCGGTAATCAAATTCGGCAGTCTTTCATCGACTTTTTCACGGCGCGCGGGCACACCCACGTTCCCAGCGCTTCGCTCGTCCCCGGCGGAGATTCCACCCTGCTCTTCACGAACGCCGGCATGGTGCAGTTCAAAGACGTCTTCCTGGGCACGGACAGCCGCCCCTACACCCGCGCGGTCGACTCGCAAAAGTGCATGCGCGTCTCCGGCAAACACAATGACCTGGACCAGGTCGGACGGGACGATACCCACCATACCTTCTTTGAAATGCTCGGCAACTGGTCTTTCGGGGATTACTACAAAAAAGAAGCGCTTTCCTGGTCCTGGGAACTCCTGACGGATGTTTGGGGTCTGGATAAAAGCCGCCTGTGGGCAACCACCTTCAAGGATGAATTCGGTCAGATTCCGAATGATGATGAAGCCGCGCAAATCTGGCTGAGCCAGCCGGGTTTTGACCCCACACACCTGGTTTTCTCCGGGCGCAAAGATAACTTCTGGGAAATGGCGGATACCGGACCTTGCGGTCCCTCCAGTGAAATCCACTATGATTTTGGTCCGGAAGCCTGCTCCTGCAAGGATGACCCGCAGCATGTCTGCGATGTTAACGCTGGCTGCGGACGCTGGACGGAAATCTGGAACAATGTTTTCATCCAGTACAACCGCCTTTCCGCGACCGAACTGGTGCCGCTGCCCAAAAAGCACGTGGATACAGGCATGGGTTTTGAACGCATCGTCTCCATCATTCAGGGCGTGCGCGGCAACTACGCCACCGATTTGCTTTCTCCGCTGCTGGACGAAGTTCAGCGGCTGACCGGGCAGAGCGACGCGCAGCGCGCCGAAAACCTCACGCCTTACCGCGTCATCGCCGATCACGTGCGCGCGGCGGCTTTTTTGATTGCTGACGGAGTCATTCCGGGCAATCTGGGGCGCAACTACATCTGCCGGATGATCATCCGCCGCGCGGCGCGCTTCGCGCGCAAGCTGAACCTGACCGAACCGTTCATGGCCAATGTGGCCGCGCGCGTCATCAGCATCTACCAGGACGCGTACCCGGAGGTGAAGCGCAGCGAAAGCCTGATCATGGACACGCTTACGCGTGAGGAACAGCGCTTTGCCGAAACGCTCGACGCGGGCTTTGCTGAGCTCAACCGCCTGATGGCTGGTTTACGCTCCCGCGGTGAAAGCGTGTTGAATGGCAAGGCGGCTTTTGACCTGTACGCGACGCTTGGCTTTCCACTGGAAATCACGCGCGACATTCTCAGCGAGGAAGGTCTGGGCGTGGATGAGAACGGCTTCTTTGAGAGCATGGAGGCGCACCGCGTCGCCAGCGGCGCTGGCAAGGCTTTTGGCGATATGGGCGGACGCGACGTGGAAATCTATCAGCGCGTGTTGCAGGAACTGATAAAAAAGCACGCGCTGACTGAATCCGGCAGCGCTTACGACCCGTACGACCGATACGTGGTTCCCTCCACTGTGCTGGCGCTCTTTCAGAACGCGCAGCCTGTGCAGCAATCCCAGGCGGGCGACGAAGTGGAAGTGCTGCTCGGGGATACCAGCTTTTACATCGAATCCGGCGGTCAGGTCTCGGATACCGGCAAAATCACCTCAGATCCGGTTGGCGCCTGGGAGATTGCGGTCTCGGAAGTGCGTAAACCCGCCGCGGGCGTGATTGTGCACGTCGGTCATGTGGTGTTCGGGCTGCCAACGGTTGGTGAAAAGGCCGTCGCGCGCGTGGATACCCAACGCAGGAAAGCCATCATGCGCAACCACACCGCCACGCATCTGCTGCACGCCGAGCTGCGCAAAGTGCTCAGCGACCAGGTGCGGCAGGCGGGCTCGCTGGTCGCTCCGGACAGGCTGCGCTTTGATTTCAACTACCCCAGCGCGATCAGCCACGAACAGCTGCTGCGCATCGAGCAGGGCGTGAACGAGGCTGTCCTGGGCGAGTATGAACTGGACATCAAGGTCAAACCGCTGGATAAAGCCATCAACGAAGGCGCGATGGCGCTTTTCGGCGAGAAATACAGCCAGGAAGTGCGTACGATCAGGATTGGCGGCGAAGAAACCATTTCTTACGAGCTGTGCGGCGGCACGCACGTGCACAACACCAGCGAAATCGGACTGTTCCTGATTACCAGCGAGAGCAGCGTGGCTGCCGGCATCCGCCGCATTGAAGCGGTGACCGGCCAGGCGGCGTACGCATTCGCGCGGGAACGCCTGAACCTGCTGCAGCAAGCCGCGCAAACAGTGGGCGCTGCCCCCGCGGAATTGCCCGTGAGGTTGAACGCGCTGCTGGACGAGCTTGAAAAGTCTGAAAAGCGCATAGAGCAGTTGAGCGCGCAAATCGCGCAGGAAGCTTTTACCCGCCAGCTGGACCAGGTGCAGCTTATCTCCGGCGTGCCGGTGCTGACGGCGTTGGTGCCGGGGGCAGGCGCGGAAATGCTGCGCAGCCTGGCGGACCAGTTCCGGCAGCGCTATCCTTCGGGCGTGGTCGCGCTGGCATCCGTGCTGGATGAAAAGCCGCTGATTATCGCGGCGGTTACTCCGGACCTGATCAAGCGCGGTGTGAAAGCCGGCGACCTGGTCAAGCGCGCCGCGGCGGTTGTAGGCGGAGGCGGCGGCGGCAAACCCGAACTGGCGCAAGCTGGCGGGAAGGACCCGAGCAAAATCTCGGACGCGCTGGATCAGGTGCCTGCTTACGTGGCGGAAATCCTCAGGTAAGGCCGCAGCATGCCGCAAGATATCACCCCTCTGAGGCAGCAGTATCTGGATATCAAAAAACAATATCCGGACGCGATTCTGTTCTTCAGGCTGGGTGATTTTTACGAGACTTTCGACGATGACGCGCGCAAGGCTTCGGAAGCGCTGGATATTGTGCTGACCTCACGCCCGGTGGCAAAAGGCGTACGGGTGCCGATGGCAGGCATCCCTTTCCATGCCGCGGATAATTACCTTGGGCGGCTGATTGAAAAAGGCTACCGGGTTGCCATCGCCGAGCAGGTAGGCGGGCAGCCTGATAAAGGCTTGTTCACGCGTGAGGTGGTGCGGGTGGTAACACCCGGAACCGTGGAGGAGCCGGGGCTGCTCAGCGCCGGCAAAAATAACTACCTCGCCGCGGTCTGCCTGCAAGAAAACCGCGCTGGCATTGCCTACCTGGATATCACCACCGGCGAATTTAGCGGCACCCAGCTGGACCTGGAAGAAAACCTGGGCGCTTTACGGGCCGAACTTATCCGCATCAATCCCGCGGAGACTTTGCGGGCGGAGTCTCAGGAAATTCCGAATGGTTTCCCCGGCAGCCTTACCGCTTTGCCCGCTTGGTATTTTGAACCCGGGCGCGCTGAAGAACAGCTGAAGAGCGTTTTTGGAGTTTCCAGCCTGGATGGGTTTGGTCTCAAAAATATGCCGCTCACCATACGTGCAGCCGGGGCATTGCTGAAGTACCTGCAGGAAACGCATAAAGACGCCCTCCTGACCCTGAAAAGCTTTGGCACCTACAGCCTGGGGGACTTTATGGTGTTGGACGCGGAAACCCGCCGCAACCTGGAACTGACCGAAACCCTGCGGGATGCGAAAAACGAAGGCTCCCTACTGTGGGTGCTGGACCAAACCAAAACCCCAATGGGGAAACGCATGCTGCGCCAGTGGGTCAATAAACCGCTGCTGAATCTTGCCGCAATCACAGTCCGGCTGGACATGGTGGAAACTTTTTACAGGAACGGCGTGCAGCGCAACGAGCTCGCGCACCTGTTGGCGGACTTTCACGATTTGGAACGTTTGGTGAACCGCGTGTGTTCCAACAGCGTTCGCCCGACGGAGCTGGTGAGCCTGCGCGAGGATTTGCGCTTGCTGCCCAAACTGCGCGCGCTGCTGCCTGCCGAACCGGCGCTCGCGCCACTTATGGCGGAACTGCATGAACACCCGGATGTGTTGAGCCTGCTGGACGAAGCAATAGCGGATGACCCGCCCGCTACGCTCGCGAATGTGGGCATCATCAAACCCGGCTTTTCCGCCGAATTGGATGCCATTGTTTCCTCCTCTCAGCACGCGCGCGAGTGGATCAATAACCTGGAGGGCGAAGAGCGCAAACGCACTGGCATCAAGACGCTGCGGGTGGGTTTCAACAAGGTTTTTGGCTATTACATCGAAATCAGCCGCGGCAGCGCGGACAACGCGCCAGCGGATTACCTGCGCAAACAAACGCTGGTGAATGCCGAACGGTTCATTACACCTGAGCTGAAGGAATACGAATCGCTGGTTCTGAACGCGGAAACGCAAATCCACGAAGTGGAACTGCGCGTGTTTAGGGCTGTGTGTCAGCGCGTGGCGGATTCGGCTGCGCTGTTGCTGGAAACTGCCAGAGCCCTGGCCGGGCTGGACTGCGTGCTCTCGTTGGCTGCCGCCGCCGCTCAGAATAATTATGTTCGCCCAACGGTGCGCGCAGGAAAGGGATTGAAAATCATTGGCGGACGGCACCCGGTGGTGGAGCGGCTGCGCACAGGTGAGCGCTTCATCGCCAACGACGCGGTGTTTGAGGACGGCGAAATCGTGCGCGTCATCACCGGCCCGAACATGAGCGGAAAATCCACCTTTCTGAGGCAGGTTGTACTGATTGTTCTGATGGCGCAGGTGGGCAGTTTTGTGCCGGCGGAATCCGCGGAGATTGGGCTGGTTGACCGCATTTTCACCCGTATTGGCGCGCAGGACGCGATACACGCGGGGCAGTCGACATTTATGGTGGAAATGATTGAAGCCGCCAACATCCTGAACAACGCCACCACGCGCAGCCTTTTGATTTTGGATGAAATCGGGCGCGGAACAAGCACCTATGACGGGCTTTCCATCGCCTGGGCGATTATCGAGTACCTGCACAGCCACCCCAGGCTCAAACCTTTCACCCTGTTCGCCACGCATTACCACGAGCTGACCGAGTTGGCGGAGATGCTGCCGGGCGTGCGCAACTACAATGTGGCAGTGACGGAATCCGAGGGCAGGGTGGTGTTCCTGCACAAGATTGTGCCCGGCGGCGCGGACCGTTCTTACGGTATTCATGTGGCCCAGTTAGCCGGGCTGCCGGGTCCGGTGATCCAGCGTGCCAATGAGATTCTCAGGCAGCTCGAAGCCACGTCCGGGAAGACCATTCCGGACCAGGTGCCGGACTCATCGCAGCTGCGTCTGTTCCCGGAGAATAATCCGCTGATCGATGCCTTCAAGAAGGTGGATCTCAACTCGCTTTCCCCGATTCAGGCGCTGAACTTGCTTTACGAATGGCGCAGAAACTTCTTCCCGGAAGAGTAAGGCTGTTTTTTGGGGGGACGTGATGAAAGCCAGAGGGGCTTTCTGGTATAAAAAACAATTCCCAGGCAATGCTATGCTGTGCCGCGGGCATGCAAGGGGATGATCAGTCCGGTCGTGTTGGTATGGTGAATGGCATAAGCTTTTGTCGAAGCTTCGGTGACATAAAAGGAAAGCTCCTTCGCTGGCGACCCGTGCCATTTAGGGTATCAGGATGAAAGGAGAATGGTCACTGCGGACCCTGCTTCGTTGTCCCATCAAACCCAAGTTGCTGTCACTGCAAGGCCTGCGAGTCCCGTGCTCCAGTCACCGCGAGCCCCGGGTTTTGGAAATAATCCGCGGCTAAGGAAAGATAGGAAGAGGGCGTGGCAGTCTGCCTTCTGGGTGGTAGAAACCAATCGTAATGCCTGCGAGCCCTGTGCTCCAGTCACCGCGAGCCCCCAATTTTGGAAATAATCCGCGGCTAAGGAAAGATAGGAAGAGGGCGTGGCAGTCTGCCTTTTGGGTGGTAGAAACCAATCGTGATGCCTGCCTGGCTGTGAGCTTGGCAGTCTGCTTTGAACGGTAGGCTGCCGCGCTGTTTTGCCAAAGGACGCATCCCGGATGCTTACAGATTGGCGTGAAAACCAGCGGGCAATTTCTGCTTCGCATTTATCTCAAGACAAATTGTGAAAAGGGAAAAAATTCTTCCGACCAGCAGGGCGGGGAATATCACAGCCAGCCGGGCTGCCCGTTCAGAAAATCGCTGCCGCGCATGGCGCGTTTGCCTTCCGGCTGCACTTGGTCCAGCACCAGCAGCCCTTCGGAGGTTCCTACGGCTGGCATCCCGTTGACGATATAATGCCCTTCGATTTCGCTCTCAAATGTGTCGTGCGGGTGCGCGTCGAGCACCTTAATGTGTTTCCCGTTCAGCACGAAAAATGTTCCAGGCCAGGGGGAATACGCGTGTACTTTGCGGGTGAGGGCGAGCGCTGATTGACTGAAGTCCAAGAGTCCGTCCGATTTTTTAAGCATCGGCGCGTAGGTGCTGCCGCTTTCTGGTTGTCTCATGGGCGCGAGCATGCCGGAAACGAGAGAAGGGAGGATTTCAATCAAGGTTGCGGCGCCCAAAAAAGCCAACTGCTGGGAAAGCTCCGCGCCGGTGGTGCCTGGCCGGATGGGAACCGACCTTTGCGTCAGGATCGGGCCGGTATCCAGACCTTCGTCCATTAGCATTATCGTCACGCCGCTGTGTTCATCGCCTGCCAGTATGGCTGCCTGGATGGGCGAAGCGCCGCGCCAACGCGGCAGCAGCGAGGCGTGCACGTTGATGCAGCCTTTCGGTGGGAGCGCGAGCACGCTCTTCGGGAGAATCTGGCCAAAGGCAGCCACCACAATCAGGTCTGGCTGCCAGGCTTCAAGCTGCTCCAGAACGCCGGGTTTGCGTAAAGAGAGCGGCTGGAAAACCGGAATGCCCAGCCGGTCTGCCATTTGTTTGACGGGGCAGGGCATCGGCTGACGTCCTCGTCCCGCTGGTCGGTCCGGCTGGGTGACCACGCCGACCACCTGTGTGTGTTTGTGCAATTCTTCCAAGCTCGGAAGCGCGAAATCGGGCGAACCCATAAAGACAACACGGGCATCCATGCCAAGATTTTATCATAAGGACTGTGTTGAGCGCGTAGATGCGCAACGCCAGACGCTTTGTGTGGCGTTGGGTATAGGGCGTAAATTGATTCGCTGGCTGTTTCAGGCTTGCGCTTGGATTCCGTGATTATTGCTGGCAGCCGAGCGCGACAATGCGTTGATCCAGTTTTTGCGCGTAGGCGATGATCATCGCTCGATCTTTGCTATCCATAAAACTGACGCGCACATACAGGTTGCAGCGTACAAATCCCAGGCCAATCGATTCATCTGTGCTGGAATCCGCTGACATCACATAAGCCAGGTCTTTGTCGCCCACTTCATCGATGGTGTCAAAATCAAATTCGTATGTGGCGCCATATTCCTGAATTAAGCGCGTGACTTCATTCAGGTCGTCCATGTAGGCGATAATCGGGTCGAGTGTATCGTCATAAACAAAGACGGCGACATAAGCTTCCACCCCGTCGTCACCCTCTTCGATGGAAAGAAGGTGCGAGTCTGACCCTCTGGCTGTAATCCAGGTGAAGCGGTCATCCGGAACGCTGCCCAGACTGCCCAATTTATAGCCGCTGGGAAGGTCTTCGGGATGCCCAAGCAAAGCAGGTACGTTTGCGTCTGTTGGCGGCGTGGTTGGCGCGGGAGGGAGCGTGGGGGCAGCAGTCGGCGCAGTGGTTGGCGCGGGAGGGAGCGTGGGAGCTTCGGTGGACGGCAGGGTAGGGACCGCGCTTGGAGCTGCCATCTGGGTCTGGCGGATGGCTTCCTGGACGGCTTCGGCAGAGGGGGCGCAAGCAGCTGCAAAGAAAACCAAAACGAGAACGATTAATCCTTTTTTTAACATTTCTACTCCGAAAGGCATAATGATGAAATAAAGAGCGGTGGTTAACAAAATTGCTCGCGGGAGGACCCGCAAGGTCGGGAGGATAAGAAGATTTGTAATGGAAACGCCGCTGTACGCGCTGCTTCCGCTCGACACAAATGTGGAAATGTTTAACAGATTTATTTTAACATGACAGGTTCAAGAATCAAGGTTTTGCCAGGTTTCCTGGAAAAAGTCGCGATAGGGAGGCTCTGATTTTCGATGTTCTTGTCAATAAAAACAGCATTATTTACCAAAAATGCGTTGAATTTTGTCATGAATTTTGCGTGAATTTTGCGTTGAATTTTGCGTTGAATTTTGTCGGAGCATTTTCAACAAATATCAACGGAAGACGATATAATCCTGATATGCTACCAAATAGTCCTTATGAAATTCCTGATTACGTTACTAATGATTCAGAGCTAAGAGCATGGTATGAGCGAGAGCTTGAAAAACTTGGGGATGAACCCGCTCCAGGTAAGGAACTGGATTTACTTAGAAGCGCAAACCGGTTTTATTGCACGTTAAAACTTGAAAGAAACATCCGTATTACCGGAAAAGAATCTAACCCTTACGAGGGACCGCTGGTTAGTGCATTAATGGAGAGTGGTTGGGAAATTAAGAGAGACTCCGAGAAAAGCAAGACGTTGCGCCCAGATGCAATCAGGATATTTGAGGAAGCTTTACAAATCCTCCCGGAGAACCCAAAAGCATGTTACCGCTTGGGACACTTATTGAAGAGAAGAGGAAAAATTGGGGAAGCGGTAGGATATTTCTCCAGAGCCCTTGAACTCGCGAGTAAACAGAGTGACTTCCAACCAGATTTAAAGCTAAATCCGGCGCAAATAGATAATGCCAGAGGACAGTCTATAGCTTTGTTGCAAAAATTATCTGGTCTGTTTGAGTTCGACCATGAATTTACTTTCGATCCGGAGCAAATTGCCACTTTACAAAACTTGCTTCGAGACACGTATGATAGACATGTGGTCTATTTGACTAAGGTTGGACGGTCGATAGAAACAAAGACCATTGACAGTTATGAGTATGACAACATCACTGTTACCCTCAAGAGTGATCCAGGGGCATTTGTTATCGATAGATATAATAAGGTTTCCTTAATGCGCTATCTTAATGAAGAAGTCACCTACGAACACGATACACCAAGAAGTGGTGTCAAGGCTAAATAGGAATGTCCTAATGCTGGCTAAATAGAAATGTCCTAATCGATCACAGCAGTAGGTTTGCCATTCAGTTTCTTTCCATAGGTCCTCCAAGGGTGATCAACGGGGGGA
>JBCFBH010000098.1:3068-3912 GCA_038562595.1 Anaerolineaceae bacterium | reverse complement strand
AACAATTGGTGCTCTTGTATCGAACCTTGATGATGGACGGTCTTCCGGACATGGCGCATCCCCAGCCAATCTTGCCAGACCTGTGCGAAAGCGCTCCGCTCGGAACGCCTTGCTGCCTAAACTGCAGGCGCTTGCGGGTCTTTCGCGCCTGGCTTCACCTGCTTGCTTTCCGCTGCCGCTTGCTCCACCTCTAGGAACTCCCCCACCAGGTTGCCCTCGGCGCGCTCGACCAGCTTTTGCTTGCCGCTGTGCTTCAGGCGCTTGATTTCCAGCTCGCGTTTGAGCGCGGACACCCTATCCGGCACCAGTTCGACATACACCAGCCGCACCGGGCCGTTCAGGCGGGTGTAGCGCGCGCCTCTGCCGGCGTTGTGCTGCCGCAGGCGCCGCTGCGGGTCCAGCGTCCAGCCGGCGTAGTACGCGCCATTCGCGCATTCCAGCAGATAACAGTAATACGCCATCGAAGCCCGCTTACAAACCGAGCAAAAAGCGCGAAATCGCCAGAACCGGCGCGCGTACCACAGCTCCAAACACATCCAGCCCCAACATCGGCAGCACAAAGACCAGCGCTAACAGGATAAAGGTCCCATACGGGCGCACCGCGTAGAGCGCCCTGCGCCCCGGCTCGGGCAGCAGGTACTCCAGCACCTTCTCGCCGTCCAGTGGGGCCACCGGCAGCAGGTTGAAGATGCACAGGGTCACGTTGATAACCACGAAGCTGACCAGGAATTGGCCGAAAAGCGCCGAAAAGCCGGATGCCGCGCCTGAGCTTAGGAGCTGATAGGGCAGGCCGGCCGCGGCAGCCAACAGCAGGTTCGAAAAGGGACCCGCCACGGAGACCAGC
>JBCFBH010000098.1:0-3058 GCA_038562595.1 Anaerolineaceae bacterium | reverse complement strand
GGGTCCAGATGCCGGAGGGGGTTGAGCGTGAGGCGGCCCGCCAGGCGCGGGGTCTGGTCGCCGAACCAATCCGCGACCCGGGCGTGGGCGTATTCGTGCAGGGCGAGCGCGATGACCAGGGTAATCAGGCGGGAAATGAGTTCAGCAGGGTCCAGGTTGAGCATGCCAGGATTATATCATACGGCTATAATAGGCTTATGCTGCCGGAAATATCGCTTGGAGACCGGGTGAAATTGCGCAAAGCCCACCCCTGCGGGGGTTTTGAGTGGGAAGTGGTGCGTTTGGGCGCGGATATTGGCTTGGTATGCCTGACCTGCGGGCACCGCGTGTTGCTCACCCGCCGGGAGCTGGCGCGGAGGATGAAGGCGCGCGTGCCGAAGGAGGGCAAGGATGAGGAGGGGGAATGAGCGGTCGGTTTCATATTTGCTCTGGTGTTTGCCGTGACAAGCGGATTATTGTTTATCAATGCTACTCAAGTAGGATTATGGGTGAAAATAATTAGTTTTTGAAACTAATAATTAACTAAATCATGTTCCTTAATGACGATTTGCTGCAAAATTTCATTGCCACTTTCTACGGCTCAGGCAATTATTCTGGGGATTATTGGTTCGTAGGGATAGAGGAGGGGGGAGGAAATGACCTGGATCAAGTAACAAAAAGAATTAATACCTGGAAGGATTTGGGAGGGACAGAGCTTGTCGATATTTTTGACTTTCACATCAGGATCAGTTATCCAGAATACTTTACTGACCCCGTGAAATTGCAGCGAACATGGATGCAGCAGGCAAGAATTGTCCTTTCTTCAAAGGGGCAATCTGCCACAAAGCCTGCAATAAAGGCTTACCAACGCGATATTCTTGGACGGAAAGCTGAAGAGACCTGCCTTTTGGAACTTCTCCCACTTCCCTCGCCCAGTACTACGGTCTGGAATTACAATCGATGGTCTAATTTACCATTCCTAAAAAATCGTAAGGTATATCGTGAGTATTGCATTCCGTGGCGTTGTGAGCATATTCGCTTTCAAATCAGCATCCATATGCCTAAAATCGTTGTTTTCTTTGGGTTAAGTTATGCACAAATCTGGAAGGAGATAGCAGGCCAGTCCGTAGGCTTTCAAGCTATTGGTGATTATTGGGTTGGTAACTCTGAAAAGACTGTTTACTTGATTGCCAAACACCCAGCTTCCAACGGAATTACAAATGCATATTTTGAGTCAATAGGTTCTTTTCTGTACTCTAAAGAAAATGACCAGTAATCCAAACCAAAATCGCCTCGAATACGCACATAAACCCGCGTTCTGCCCCCTGTGCGGCTCAACGCTTGTCGCGGAAATCCTGTGGGACCTGCCAGCCTTTTCCGAAGAACTGCAAAAAGATCTGGAAGCGGGTAAAATCGTTCTGTGCGGCTACTGCGTGATTGGCGATGAGCCCACCTGGCAGTGCGCAGACTGCGGCACGGATTTTTACCGCAAACCGGCGTAGAATGTCCTAAATTCGTCATCCTGAGCGCAGCGAAGGATCTTATTTTTCAAATGTTGAGATTCTTCGCCTTCGGCTCAGAATGACATCCCAAAAGAGGAGACTGCCGCCGTCGCTATCGCTCCTTCGCAGTGACAAAGTGCCTTGTCATCCTGATACCCCATAGGGTACAGGCCGCCAGCGAAGGATCTTATTTTTCAAATGTTGAGATTCTTCGCCTTCGGCTCAGAATGACATCCCAAAAGAGGAGACTGCCGCCGTCGCTGACACTCCTTGCTCTGCCCGTAGGCAGCCGCAATAACAAATCCTCTCCGCCCCCCCCATCCTGCGGTATAATCGGCATAGATTAATCTATAAGAAACCTATGCCAATTCTACGCCCTAACACCCTCGAATTCTTCTCCCACAGCCCCGAGCAAACCCGCCGCGTCGGCGTCCGCCTCGGCAGCCTGCTGAAGCCCGGTCAGCTCATCTGCCTGGAAGGCGAGCTCGGCTCCGGCAAAACCACCCTCGTGCAGGGCCTCGCCCAGGGCTGGGGTTCCGCCGACCCTGTCTCCAGCCCCACTTACGTCATCATCAACGACTACCGCCACCCCAACGGCACCCACCTCTTCCACACCGACGCCTACCGCCTCTCCGGCACCGCGCTGGATATCGCCGTTCTGGACCTGCCCGCCATGCTGGAGCGCGGCGCGGTCGTGCTGGAATGGGCGGACCTGATCAAGGCGCACCTCCCCGCCGAGCGCCTGTGGATTCAGATGCGCTACATGGCCCTCGAGCAGCGCCACCTGGTGTTCACCCCGCGCGGCAAAGCCTACGAAGGCATGTGCAAAGAGCTGGAAAATATGATTTTTGGAGCTTCTTGATGCTTTTAGCCATCGATACTTCCACCGATTGGATTGGACTGGCGCTCTTTGACGGCACGCGCATCCTGTGCGAACAAACCTGGCGCAGCCAGCACTACCACACCACCGAGCTGGTGCCTGCCATCGCGGAGCTTTTTGCCCGCACGCGCGCGCGTAAAAGCGACCTGAGCGGGCTGGGTATCGCGCTCGGCCCCGGCTCGTTCACCGGCTTGCGCATCGGGATGAGCGTATGCAAAGGCATGGCGCTGGCGCTCAAGCTGCCCGTGGCGGGGGTGCCCTCGCTGGATATCCTGGCAGCCGGGCAGCCCATCCTGCGCCGCCCGATGATTGCCCTGCTGCAGGTGGGCCGCGGGCGCTTTGCCTGGGCGCGCTACCTGCCCGTGAACAGCCACTGGTCGCGCGTGGGCGAAGTGCAGGTTTCCGAAGCGCGGGAAATCGCCGCCACCATCAAGTCCCCGGTATACGTATGCGGCGAGATGGGCGAAGAAGAGCGCCGCGTTTTGGGGCGCAAATGGAAAACCGCGCGCCTCGCCACGCCCGCCCAGTCTTTGCGCCGCCCGGCCGTATTGGCGGAGCTTGCCTGGCAGCGGCTGCAAGAAGGCAAAGCGGATGACGCCGCCGCGCTCTCCCCTATCTACGTGCACACCCTCAGCAACGTCCCGGAAGTATGAGCCCAGCCAGCGTCCGTCTGCGCCGGATGACCCACGCCGACCTG
>JBCFBH010000097.1:3233-4227 GCA_038562595.1 Anaerolineaceae bacterium | reverse complement strand
CAGGCTTGAATTGGAAGAAAACGCGCTTGCCGGAGCGCTGCCTATATCCATAGTTGACCTGCAAGGATTGCGGACGCTTGACCTGAATAAAAATGGGCTGACAGGAGGCATTCCGCCGGAACTTGGAAGCCTGAGTGCCTTGAATTTCCTTGACCTCTCCCTCAACCAGCTGAGCGGCGCGATTCCCACGAGTCTGGGCAACCTGACCGGTCTGCAGCATTTGGACTTATACGGCAACCAGCTTGTAGGAACAATTCCGGTAGAATTGGGCTTGCTTTCGCAATTGACTTATCTTGACCTCAATTGGAATCTTCTGACCGGCAGCATTCCAGAGCAGCTGGGAAATCTTAGCAATCTCAGTACGCTTCACCTTTCCTACAACCAACTCAGCGGCAGTATTCCGGCATCACTTGGTTTGTTGACCAACCTGACAGTCCTGACCATGAGCAGCAATCAGCTCTCAGGCGCAATTCCAACGCAGTTGGGCAATCTTAACAACGCCTATGGGTTATTCCTTAACAACAATCGACTCAGCGGCCCCATCCCAGCCTCATTCGGCGGACTGACCGCGATGATGTACCTGCACATGGACCACAACCAACTCAGCGGTCCAATCCCGCCGGAATTGGGCAGCCTCTCCAATCTACGTTACCTGGAGCTGCAGAATAACCAGCTTAGCGGCGCCCTGCCTGCCTCCCTGGGCAACCTCTCACAGCTAACCAAAATGTACCTCGATTGGAACCAATTCAGCGGCGTAATCCCGTCGCAGTTCGGCAATCTTAGCCAGCTGGGTTACCTGCGACTGAACAACAACGAACTGACCGGCACAATCCCCTACCAGCTGGGTCAGCTAACCCGCCTCGTGCAGCTATACCTGGGGGATAACTACCTGACGGGCTCCATCCCCGTGACCTTGGGAAATCTCTCCTCGCTGTTGTTTCTCAGCCTGCGTGGAAATCAGCTCAGCAGTTCCATCCCTTCGGAACTCGGCCTT
>JBCFBH010000097.1:0-3223 GCA_038562595.1 Anaerolineaceae bacterium | reverse complement strand
TTAGCCGCAATCAGCTGACTGGCAATGTTCCCGCCAGCTTTACCAATTTGGTAGAGCTGTGCGAGCCAGGCGACCCAACCTTTCCCTGCAGTGCCGGGTACGAATTAAACCTGGGTTACAATCGGCTGGACGTCCCCGCTGCAGAGCCACCGGCCAGCTTCCTGGCGCTCAAAGATCCCGACTGGTATGCAACCCAGTGGCAGCGGGCTTACATCCCCAACGCTTCAGGCGGCAGCGTCCTCTCTTACAACGGCAGCACGCTTGTTAGCGTTCCGGCTGGCGCAGCTGGAAAGGATTTCTTTCTGGAGTACACCCCCCTCCCTGCTCCCAGCTATCCTACCGAGGAACTGGATTCTGCCGGTGTCAGCTTCGACCTATCCGCCTTTGACATGCTGGACAATCCCATCACAGCATTCGCGCTGCCGCTGACGGTTCGCATCGCTTACGATGAAGGCGTGTTGGGCGGGATTCAAGAATCAAACCTGACCTTGTATTACTGGAACGCTGTCAGCCTCAGCTGGGAAGATGCCGTCGGCAGCTGCCCAGGCGGAGCTTACACTCGCGACCCGGAGCAAAACTGGCTCAGCCTGCCCGTCTGCCACCTGAGCGAGTTCGCTTTGATGGGGGCGGGTTACAGATGGCTGTATTTGCCTCTGCTTATGCGTTAAGCCCTTGGTTCGCTCAGATTCGGAGGGCAGCTCAAAAATCTTTGTGGGCATCCTTATCACAAGGATTTTGTGCAGAACAGACGGGTAGTGCGATGCGGGTGTGTATGGAAACGCGGTAAGGCTTACTGAGAGACTTGAAGGTCGACAAGCTTCCGCTTTTAACGCAGCAGCGGGAACCGAAGGTCATTTTTTCAGATGTTTTATCCCGTAGTGGCGGTGCAAACGCCGCCACTAACGCAAAGCCGCCCCCGTTCTAACAACGACTCTCCCATTATTCGTCAAGGCGATAGATCTTTCCCTTAATATCACAGAACCCGCTCGCGCGGGCTCTGCTTCATACTAAAGCTCTAAATCTTTTCAGCAATTTCCTTCAGCGCCAGCGCCAGGAACTCCTCCACGCCCATCGCGCCGGGGTTCTCCCCGTTGCGCCTGCGCAGCGCCACCTGCCCGGCTTCCATCTCGCGGTCCCCAATTACCAGCATATAGGGCACCTTTTCCTTCTGCGCGTCCCGGATTTTCGAATTCATCCGGTCCGCACGCGCGTCCACGCTCACACGCAGCCCGGCTTTGCGGTATTTCTCCGCCACCTGCCCGGCAAACTCCACATGGCGATCAGCAATCGGGATGATGACTGCTTGCTTGGGGGCCAGCCAGGCCGGGAAAGCCCCGCCGTAGTGCTCAATCAACACGCCAAAGAAACGCTCCAGCGAGCCCAACAGCGCGCGGTGAATCATATACGGGCGGTGCGCCTGACCGTCCTCGCCAATGTATTCCAAGCCAAAGCGCTCCGGCTCGTTAAAGTCGAACTGGATGGTGGAGAGCTGCCACTCCCGCCCGAGCGCGTCGTTGATTTTCAGGTCAATCTTCGGGCCGTAGAAAGCGCCGCCGCCGTTATCCACTTCGTAGGGCAGTCCGGCGCGCTTGAGGGATGCCTCCAAGGCCTGCTCGGCGTCCAACCACTGCGCGGGGTCACCCACGCTTTTTTCTGGCTTGGTGCTCAGGAAGGCGTGAATCTCGCTGAAGCCAAAAGCCCGCAGGATGTTCAGGCTGAATCCCAGCACAAAGTCAATCTCATCCGGCATCTGGTCCGGACGGCAGAAGTGGTGCGCGTCGTCCTGCGTGAAACCACGCACGCGCATCAGGCCGTGCAGCACGCCAGAGCGTTCGTAACGGTAGACGGTGCCTTTTTCCGCGTAGCGCAGCGGCAGGTCGCGGTAAGAGCGCAGACTGCTCTTGTAGATGTGCAAGTGGAAGGGGCAGTTCATCGGTTTGATGAAGTACTGCTGCTCCTCAATTTCGATCGGCGAATACATGTTCTCTTTGTAAAAGCCGAGGTGACCGCTCGTCTCCCACAGGGATGCTTTGCCGATATGTGGGGTAAAGACAAAGTCGTACCCATTCGCCATATGCTCGTCTTCCCAGAAGCGTTCAATCTGATGCCGGATCATGCCGCCGTTCGGGTGCCAGAGGATCAGTCCCTGCCCAACCTCATCATTCTGGCTGAAAAGGTCCAGCTCCTTGCCCAGCTTACGATGGTCGCGCTTACGGGCTTCCTCCATTTTCCAGAGGTACTCATCCAGCTGTTCCTTGCTTTCCCAGGCGGTGCCGTAGATGCGCTGCAGCATAGGGCGCTTTTCATCCCCGCGCCAATACGCGCCAGCGACGTTCAGCAGCTTGATCGCCTTTGGATTGATTTCAACCGTGCTGGAGACGTGCGGCCCCCGGCACAGGTCGGTGAAGCGGCCGGATCTGTAGATGGTAATCGGCACGACTTCGTCTGTCGGGTTGCCGTCGTCGTCCAGGCCGCCGTGCTCCAAGCCTTCAATCAGCTCCAGCTTGAATGGCTGTTCCGCAAACAGTTTTTTCGCCTCCTCGGCGGAGATTTCTTCGCAGCTGAACTGTTCCTTTTGGGAGATGAGCTGCTTCATTCGCTCTTCGATTTCCGCCAGGTCCTCCGGTGTGAGGGTGCGCGGCAGATCAAAGTCGTAATAAAAGCCGTCCTCAATTGGCGGACCGATGGCGACCCGCCCGGTGGGGAACTTCTCCAAAACGGCTTCCGCCATCACGTGCGCGGTGCTGTGGCGAATGCGGTAAAGCTGTGATTTCTCGTATTCTTCTTTATTACCTGACATTTCTTCCTCCTCGCGGCGGCGGCTTAAAGTTTCCGCAGCCGATACTTTAAACAAAAAAGACCCTGCGCCCTGGGGCGAGAGGTCTCTCACGCGGTTCCACCCAGATTACCCCAAGACGGGGCATCTCGATTTGCCGATAACGGGGCTGCCGTTCGCCTTAGTGCGGATTTCCGGTTCAGGCTTATGCTGGCGGGTGGTTTTGGCTTGGTTTACCCAGCGCCTTTTCAGCAGGCGGCGCCTCTCTGGGGGAACGACCAGGCTACTCGTCCCGCGTCTTCGCGTATTGGCACTACTATATCCCTTTTTTGGGTTTTTAGCAAGCTGAAGTGAAATGTTGTTACAGTTTCAAAAGTCGTTAGATGCAGCGGAAAGGACAAAAAAGAGAGAGTTCCTGCCATAATTGAGTTTGGCAAAACAAAAAGG